>JBNKOV010000586.1:0-4007 GCA_050294955.1 Holophagae bacterium | reverse complement strand
ACGTCACCAACCCCAATCCAACGGCCACAGGAACCGTTGGTTGGGTGCGCGCAACGCTCACTACTGGCGCGGGAAACCTGGTTCTGCAACGTGATTTGAACGTTGGCGTGCCGGGCAGACCTGGATACATTACAGGTCCGAGCCAGGATTTATGTGAGTACACGGGAGATAGTTACCGTTATTACGTGCCGGCTGTCCCAGGAGCAACCTCCTATCGATGGACCTGGTCCGGTGGTTATCCCCTCACCATCATTACAACAAACCCTGAGATCTACATTGACGCAAGAGACCTTTCTGAAGGGACTTACGCGCTTACCGTGAAAGCGCAGAACTCATGCGGAATAGGTCCAAGGAGAGCTGCCGCCATCTATGTCCTGGACTCAAACTCGCCCGAATGCGGGGGATGCACGGGTCGTCTTTGCTTCATTAACTTCTCTCACATGCAGAATGAGGATCTTTTATATGTTGAGGCGGAAGCTGGCCAACTCCAAACCAAAAAGGCCGAGGGCTTCCTTGTCTACATCTACAAAGGCGATGAGCTGGTGTTCCAACAAGAGGGATTCATTGGAGGCAACTACTTGGAGATTGATGGCCTTTCCAATGGTGAATATCAGGTACAACTCATCCATAGTCAAGGTGTTGTGAAGAAGGAATTCACTATTTCACGCTAACGCCCACCTTGATTTTAACACTAGAATCAACTGGAGCATGTGGCATGGCCATAGGCTCTTTTCCGACTTGAATCTTTCTCAGGCCATTAGATCAGCCAATTTAGGGTCCTGAGTCGATTTGCCTTGGAATGGGACCTGTGGACCAGCGGTCGAACAATGGTTGGCTGGGAAAGACGGATTCGGCGTCGCCTTTTTCAATGCAAAATGAGCCCCTTCGCAAATCGCTCCTTACTGGGCATTGTCCGGTATTTTTCCCATAATGTTATGGAAAAAGCCGTTTTACCTTGAGATTATCTGCAAAATTGGGGATACTTTAACACGAATTCATTCTGGGTACGGGGATGGGTAAATCCGGAATCTCAAGAGAAACTGTTTTACATGACAAAAAAAGTCTGCATAGGTTTGATTTTCGTCTGCGTTCTCGCCCTGGGACAGGGCAGGCCCATTGAAGATCTCCAATTTGAACGGTTAACCCCCAATGAAGGCTTGTCTCAAAGTCAGGTAACAGCCTTGCTCCAAGACAAGTATGGCTTTATGTGGTTTGGGACATGGTCTGGGCTGAATCGCTATGACGGCTATCAATTCACCGTGTACAAGCATGATCCTTCCAATCCCGGCTCCCTTTCCAACAACCATGTGAGCGCCCTATGCGAGACTCGGGACGGCAATATCTGGGTGGGCACTCAGAAGGGCTTGAATCGGTACAACCCAACCACCGGAGTTTTTGACCACTGGCTGCATGATCCGGAAGATCCAAACAGCCTGAATTTTGATTATGTTCGGGCGATTGTAGAGGATTGGGAAGGCAAGTTGTGGGTGGGAACCTGGGGCGGCGGTTTAAGCTATTTCGATCGTGAAACCAATCGATTCGTTCCTTTTCCCATGCCCGAAGTTGAAGAGGGCAAGGCCAATCACGATTATATCCTCGCTCTTTACGTTGATCGCAAAGGCCTGCTCTGGATCGGGACTTGGGGAGATGGATTCAGCAGGCTCAATCCCTCCTCGGGGGAAGTCAGGTCCTGGCGGCGTGATCCGGAAGACCCGTCCAGCGTTGCCGGCAACCATATCAGCACCTTTTATGAAGACAGTTCGGGGAATTTCTGGGTTGGCTCTTGGAATAGCGGCCTCATGCTCATGAACCGAAAGGAGAACCGGTTTGAGAACTGGCGGCGCGATGAGAACGACCCAAACAGTTTGGGCAATAATATCGTTCGTTCCATTCAAGAGGGTTCAAATGGTCAATTGTGGTTGGCATTATGGGGCGGCGGCGTAAACCTTTTCGACGGCAAAACCCATTTCAACCGGCTGACCCACAATGAAGGCAATCCCACTTCTCTGGGCAGCAACTGGGTTCCGGCCCTTTTTCTGGATGAAGCCGGCATCCTCTGGGTTGCTACAGACGGCATGGGCGTGGCTCGGGCAGATACCTGGTCCGCAAAAATTAAACGATTTCGCCATGACCCACGGGACGACAACAGCCTCAGCTCTCCCAGCGTCTCTACGATTACGGAAGACGCCCAAGGCAATATCTGGATCGGAACAGGCGCAGGCGGCCTGAACCGCTATGAACCGGACGCCAATAAGTTCACCCATTTTCACAGTGGCCAGAACGATGAATCCAATCACGACGATTTTATCCGGTTTGTTTTAAACGATTCCGAGGGCAGGGGATTGTGGATTGGCGCAGACAGCGGGGTGAGCCTGTTTAATCCGAAAACGGGGGACAGGCTTCGTTGGAAGCGCGATCAGGAAGTGCGACGCAATTTCCCACAGGTTATTTATCAACGCTCCGCGGATCGGCTCTTGGTGGGACTTACCAATGGCGGCCTGGTGTCCATGGACGATATGGGCAATATTTTAAAAGAATACAAAACAGACCCAAACGACCCCTTTAGCATTAGCGACAACCATGTTCGCTGCATTGCGCCCGATAAAGAAGGCGGGCTTTGGATTGGAACCTTTGGCGGCGGTTTAAATCATTTCAACGAGGAGACCGGTCAATTTACCCGTTACAGCCGGGAAAAGGAGCCCCACGGAAGCAACGATACCCAGTTGGTTCAATGCATTTATCCCGACCCAATGCGGGAAGGCATTATCTGGTTGGGAACCTTTGGGGGCGGGTTGAACCGGTTTAACGTTAAAACAGAGACCTTCATGATTTTTTCCGAGTATAACAGCGATTTGCCGAACAACGAGGTTTACGGCATTCTGGGGGATGATTCGGGCAAGTTATGGATTTCCACCAATCGCGGGCTTTGTCGCTTTGATCCAGACACCGGCGCCTTTCGGAATTTTGACATGGGCGACGGTTTGCAAGGCATGGAGTTTAATCAGGGCGCATGGTTTAAATCTTCTCGCAGCGAGTTGTATTTTGGCGGGATCGACGGCCTGAATGTGGTTGCGCCCACCAGTATCCGAAGCAATCCTACGCCGCCCAGGGTGGTGTTGACCGATTTCAAGCTGTTCAATAAATCGGTGGCTCCAAGCGCCAATGGTCCCCTGCTGAAGCCAATCGAGGAAACCGAACGCATTGTGCTTGCCCATTGGCAGAACGACATCTCTTTTAGTTTTGTTGGGTTGCACTACAGTCGTCCAGAAAAAAACCGCCATGCCTTTAAGTTGGAAAACTACGACCAGGACTGGAATGAGGTGGGACTTCAGCGCAGTACTCGCTATACCAATCTTGACCCTGGCCAATATGTATTTCGTGTGAGAGCGTCCAATAGCGACGGGGTTATGAACGAAGAGGGGACTGCTGTCACGGTGGTGATTCGGGAGCCCTGGTGGAACACCGGTTGGGCTTATGGGCTCTACATGTTCCTGGGCCTTGCTCTCGCCATCATGATTGACCATTTTCAGCGTTGGCGTTTCCAGCAGAAAGAGCGGCAACAGTCTGAAATTGAAAGGGCTCGTTTGAGAGCCGAAGCGGCGGAATCCCACGCCAAGGCTGCCGATGCAAGGGCTCATGCCCTAAAAGCGGATTACCGTAGGCAGGAGATGGAAAGGGAGATGCTTGAACGAGAGAACACTCGTAAAAGCAGGGAGTTGGAAGAGGCCCGCATTCTTCAGCTCTCCATGTTGCCCCGCAAGATTCCCACTGCGCCTCAATTGGAAATGGCGGTTCATATGGATACGGCCACTGAAGTGGGCGGCGATTATTACGACTTTCAGCGGTTTGAGGACGGGACCTATGTGGCGGCTGTCGGCGATGCTACGGGTCACGGTCTTCAAGCCGGGACCATGGTGGCCGCCACCAAAAGCCTGTTTAAGGCCATGGGTCCGGAATCCGACCCGGTCGATTTCCTGCAACGCGCTTCTCAAGCTTTGAGGGCCATG
>JBNKOV010000585.1:0-4009 GCA_050294955.1 Holophagae bacterium | reverse complement strand
TTCTGGAGCAATTGGTAGTGGCCTGGGAGCAAAGCGACGTTTCGCCGAAGGCGCTTAGGGAGGTGATTGTGACCCATGGCTCGTTGGATCTCAGTCCAAGCCTTGCCGCCTTTTTTCAGAAACTGAGTCCAGCCCGTCTGCATTTCCAATCTGGTTTTCCAGAAGTCCCCTTTGTGGCGGCGGTGAGCCTGGACCTGAAACCGGATCGATGGCCAGAATGCTGTCCTCTCGGGCTTCCCATAGGGCGAACCGGCGTCTTTTTGTTGGATGATAGAATGCAACCCACGCCCATCGGCGGTGTTGGCAAACTCTATGTTGGTGGAGACGGATTAGGCAGGGGCTACCTCAACAGGCCCGCGCGCACCGCCCTGAATTTCAGGCCCAATCCCTTTGCCAGCAGCGAAGGCGAACGATTATTTAGAAGTTCTGTCGTGGCCAGACACCAGGGCGATGGAACCTTGGAGTTGGTGGAATAGTTCGTATGGCTTGGTCTTTTTGAGGCATTCATTCGCCTGGGGTTCTATCGGGGTTGCAGATCGGGTCTAAGAAAGCTAACATTAAGGGCGGATTTTGACGCAGGAGGCGGTCATGTCGGACCAGGAAAACCAATTGGATACGAAGTTGGGTTACGGTGTGGCCCATTTTTTTGAGCGCATTCCCTTCAACAAGCTGGTAGGCATGGAATTAGTTTATGTGGGCAAGGATCGGGTGGATATCAAATTGACTATGAAACCCGAACTGATCGGCAATTATATTCACGGGAATCTTCACGGCGGGGTGATTTCTAGCGTGTTGGATGTGGCGGGCGGCTGTATTGCCGTGGTGGGCGCTTACGAGCGCACCAAGGGTCAGCCGGAAGAAAAACGCCAGGAAGTTCTTTCAAAAATTGGAACCATAGACATGCGTGTGGATTATTTGAGGCCTGGCCGGGGAGCGTGGTTCCTGGCTACTGCTCGCGTTTTGAGAACGGGCAATAAGGTTGCAGTGACCAGAATGGAGTTGCACAATGACCAGGACGATGTAATTGCCCTGGGAACAGGCACCTATCTTTGTGGTTAACGCGTTATGGATGATGTGGTTTTCTAACCGTTTGCGGTAATATAGTGAATTAACTCGTCTAAGACGCTTTCGGTATCGGAAAGCGGGACCTGGCAGGTTCCTGCTCCGTGGTGACCGCCGCCGCCGTATTTCAGCATTAACTCGCCGATATTTACGGGGTGATCTCGCTTGAAGATGGACTTGCCCGTAGCAAACACCGTGTTTCTACGCTGCTTTCCCCACATGAGGTGAATGGAAACGCTGCACTCGGGGAACAAGGCGTAAATGACGAAGCGGTTGCCCGTATAGATGATCTCTTCGTGGCGAAGATCCAGAACCACCAGAGGGCCATGAATCTGGCTGCATCGTCTGATTTGTTCCTTATGCTTGTCTATATGGGAGTTATACAGATCGACGCGTTCCTTCACATCCGGCAACTCCAGGATTTCGTCAATGGAATGATCGCGGCAATAATCGATCAGCTCCATCATCAACTGGTAGTTGGAGATGCGGAAATCGCGAAATCGACCAAGGCCCGTTCTGGCGTCCATGAGAAAGCTGAGCAGGTTCCAACCCTTGGGGTGCAGCACCTCGTCCATGGTGAAATCTGCAGAATCGGCCTTATCGACCGCCGTCATCATATCGTCTGAGATATGGCTAAACACCTGTTTGCCGCCAAAATAGTTGTAAACCACCCGGGCAGCCGATGGCATGTCTGGATCGATAATGTGGTTCTTCCGTTCGGCGAGGGGCGTTCTTAAAGTTTCACTGTAATGATGGTCGAAAGCGAGGTGGACACCCGGTACATAGGGCAGATTGGTGGTAATGTCCTTTTCGGAAACACGCACCTTTCCGTCTTGCATATCTTTGGGATGGACAAACATAATTTCGTCGATCAGGTCCATGGTCTTTAGGAGCACGGCAGACGCTAAACCATCAAAATCACTGCGGGTTATGAGCCGATACTTTTTCTTTTTATCGGGCATATGGCCTCACCTCCGGAAACAACTCGATGTGCTAAATCATATCCTACACTATCTAAAGCGGTTATGGTAGCGTTTTCTGAAGAGAATTTAGGATTCTTCTTCAAATATGTAAATTCCCGGTTCTGTATCGGCTTTATGGGTTCTTACGCGCACGCCCTGATGGCGAGTGGTGTGAATGGTTCTACCCACGTAGTCCGCGTGAATAGGCAGCTCTCTAAAGCCCCTGTCCACCACGGTGGCCAGACGCACAAGCTTGGGGCGTCCGTTTGCTAAAATAGCTGAAAGAGCGGCTCTTACGGTTCGGCCCGTGAACAGAACATCGTCCACCAAAATGATTTCTTTGCCTTTAACCGCGAAGGGGATTTCGGTTTGTCGGTGGTAGGGATCGCCCTGGGTGTCTATTACATCGTCGCGGTATAGTGAGATATCCAAGTAGGCGATGGGAAAGTTGTAGTTTTTAAGTTCGCCGAGTCGGCGGGCCAGAAACTCGGCAATTTTCGCGCCGCCCTCCAAGATGCCAATGAAAACCAATTGTTCATGGTTTAAAATGTCCTGGTTGATGGCTGTCGCCATTTCTTCCAAAATCTCTATCAGCCCTGCTTTGTCGCAATACTGATTTTTTAGCTTTAACGACATGGTTCAACTCACCTATAATGGTTCATGGCGCGGGATGCTTCGCTCACCGGGAACATCATACGATGCTTTACTCCCAAAAACAATAGGCAGTCATGTGAAACCAATCTACCAGGTTCTTTTTTGTCTAGCTTGGGTTTTTGCTGTTTTCTACATGATCAGCAGGCCCCCAGAGCCCCCTGCCTTTTTCCCTGAAAGACAGGGCGATCTGGCTCCTTCCCGGTCTACCTACAACCCCGTTCTTGCGGAGGCTTTGGACCAGGGATTACGGGATTTCTGGCAAAAACCGGACCAGGTTTTGGAGGCTCTGGGAGATTTGACCGGCCTGAAGGTGGCCGATATTGGCTGTGGCGAGGGGTATTTCACGCTTAAGCTGTTGGAACAGGTCGGGCCTGAGGGCAAGGTGTTCGCCAATGATATTTCTCAAGAAATGCTCTTCACATTGGATTCGCGTATTCCAGACCATTTACGAGATCGGGTGGTCCTGGCCCTGGGTGGGCCAGACGGAACGGGCATTGAGGAGAAAGTGGACCTGGTTCTGGTCATTCAGGTCTTTGGGGAAATTCCAGATCGCAAGAGCTTTCTGGAGCAGTTGAAGTCCATCATGCACGAGCATAGCCGCCTGGTGATTATCGATTCCAAGCACCTCACAGACCCCACTACTGGTTTTACCCGGCCTCTGAATTTAAATCGGTTAATCCACGAGTTTAACGAACAGGGTCTGGTTTTTCCCGAAGATTTTGTAATGGATGATTACCGATTTCTTCCCAAGCAGTTCTTCTTCATTTTAGAGTTGGCTTCCGATGGATAATTTGTTTGTTGGGGTCTGATGGGCTGCTTTAATTTTTATTTTTAAAATTCTCCCTTAGAAATATAGACGCCTCCATAATGAGGTAGGGCGTCATGCTCTTCAGTTGGAACCAGTTGCATGGTTCCATAACTCTCCTCTTGAGGATAACCCGTGTGATGCCATGTATAGTCACTTTTGCTGCCATAATTGGAATTACAATGCTTAATGTCCTTAGCTCGATCACCATAATACACAAATTCGCCTACCTGCTTTTCTGGTTTGGGCCACCACAGGAATACCTTGTCGTTAAACAATTTAGCGAAGATCTCGGTCGGGTTGCCAACTCTGCTGGCAAGGTCATATCTAAAACTTGTGGCCTTGTCGAAATCGTTTAAATTTAAGTAACCCTCTGGAACCCCTTCAACTTGAGTAGTTTTGGGTGTTCTATCTCGTAGATTGTAATCCATCAATTGAATCATTCTGCCTTTGAAGCTGGCTTTGGGCAGGCGTGCTTCCTTGCCATTTACCTGGTTTGCAACAGCCCTGTTGATCTGATTATCCT
>JBNKOV010000584.1:0-4013 GCA_050294955.1 Holophagae bacterium | reverse complement strand
TGGGACGCAATAAAACGCCCGCCCATGCGGTCGGGAAAAAGGTCACGGTAGAGCATGCCTGCGCGGCCTTCATGCCATCCATCCTTAAATTTCTGGATGGAAAAGACTGGGGCAATGGGCGGTAATTGCAGGGATTGATTGTCGTCAACCAGCTCAACTACCGTCCCGTTGGGCGCCTTCAGCGTTTTGGCTTGCCCCATGTTAAGACAGGAAAGCCGAAGGATAGATGGTTGGTCACGATCGCTTCTTTTGAGAAAAAGGCGCAAGCCATATCCAGAGAGCGTCGCCTGTGCTGGGTTGTCCGCCGGCAGAATGCTCACAAGGCCGAATCCCAAATCTTCCGTGAAGAATGTCAAGTTGGCGTTAAGGTCGGAGCAGGGCAGCACAACCTCCGCCGTTGTAATCGTTAACGCGTTTTCCTTTGCCATGATCGAACCATCCCGTGGTGTTTTCATCTCCCATCCATCGCTTCAGAATTGGAATTGTAGCACGAGGTTGGACCAGAGATAACCGCCTTTTTCGCCAGGAATCAACCCCTGAGAAACAAAAAGAAGCCGCACGCAAGGGGCCAAAACATGATAAAATTCGCCTTTGTAATTTAGATAAGGGGTTGTTGACCATGATTGAATCGGGAACAGTAGATGTGGCCAAAAAAGAGGGGATCGGAACCATTACCTTTTTCCATCCCAAGAGTAATTCCCTGCCGGGAACGCTGCTCGCCAAGCTGGCGGAGACCGTAACCCAATGCGGCCAAGACCAGGATATTCGGGTAATTGTGCTAAAAAGCGAAAGTGAAAAAGCCTTTTGCGCAGGGGCCTCTTTCGCCGAGCTTCAAGCCATTAAAGATCCAGACGGAGGCAAGGAATTCTTCATGGGTTTCGCCCGTTTGATCAACGCCATGCGAAAATGCCCCAAGTTCATTATTGCAAGGCTTCAGGGCAAAGCAGTCGGCGGCGGCGTAGGTGTAACTGCTGCGGCTGATTACGCTCTGGCCAAAAACAACGCAATGGTCAAATTGAGTGAACTGGCTTTGGGACTGGGTCCTTTTGTGGTGGGTCCGGTCTGTGAGCGAAAGCTGGGCAACGGTCCCTTCACCGCGCTCTCCATCGACACCGATTGGCGAAGCGCCGATTGGGCCTTGCGCCATGGCCTGTATGCGGACATCTTTGAAACGGTAGAGGAATTGGACGCCGCCGTTGACAAACTCGCCAAACGTCTTGCGGCCAGTAATCCCGAAGCCATGGCGGCTTTGAAGTCCATCTTCTGGGAAGGTTGCGACAATTGGGATGAGCTTCTGGAAGAGCGAGCGGCCTACAGCGGCAGGCTGGCTAATTCCGAGTTTACTTCCAGCGCCATTGCCGGATTTGGAAAGAAATAACATGAAAGATATGGAACGCGCTGCTTCGGATCTGCTTCAGGAGGCCAGGGACGGCATCGACAAAATCGATGCGGACCTGGTCCGGCTGCTGCAGAAACGGAAGAGTCTGGTCCAAGAAGTCGCAAAAATCAAAAGCGCTCATGGTCTGCCCGTCTACCTTCCTGTACGGGAAAACGACCTTATTCGGGCGCGTCGAAAGGAGGCGAAGGCCGTAGGGCTTTCGCCAGACCTGTTGGAAGATATCCTGCGCCGCATTATGCGGGAGTCTTATAAGGCCGAGGCCGGACAGTTCAAATCCACCATGGAGCATCCCGCGCCGGTGGTGCTGGTTGGCGGCGGGGGAGAGATGGGGCGGCTCTTCAGCAAGCTGTTTACCCAATCGGGCTATGAGGTGCGCGTGCTGGAGGCTGGTGATTGGGATCGGGCCAGCGATCTGCTGAACGGCGCGGGTCTTGTGTTAATGGCGGTTCCCATTTCCGCAACCCTGGATGTGTTGCAGCAGCTAAAGGGACTGCTTCCCGAAACCTGTGTTCTCGCCGACATGACTTCCACCAAGGCGGAGCCTCTGGCTAAAATGATGGAAGTCCATGATGGACCCGTATTGGGGCTGCATCCCATGTTTGGCCCCGACACCCGGGTCCTGGCCAAGCAGGTGGTGGTTTGGTGCAGGGGGCGAAGGCATGAGGCCTGTCAATGGCTCTTGGACCAATTTCAAATTTGGGGCGCCACGCTCTTAGAAGCCGAACCGGATCAGCACGACCGAATGATGGCTATTATCCAGGCAATGCGGCATTTTGAAACCTTTGTCTATGGCGTGCATCTCCAGGAAGAAGATGTGGATTTGGGGCGCATCTTAGAATTTTCATCCCCCATTTACCGACTGGAACTGGGCATGATCGGTCGGCTGTTTGCCCAAGATCCCCGGCTCTACGCCGACATTATTTTTTCTTCAAAAGAAGGCAAGGCCATTGTTCATCGCTACCTCGGGCGTTTTTCCAGGTTGGAAAAATTGTTGAAGGCCAATGACAGGGACGGATTTATCCGCCATTTCAAGAGCGCCGCCCAATGGTTTGGCCAGTTCGCAGAACACTTTCTGGAAGAGAGCAACCACATGATCGAAAAGGCGGATGAGCGTCGTCACCGCAAACCCTGACAACCCGGGCTGCATCCATTTGGGTAAGATGGGGAAACAGACCCTTGTTTTCTCGAAAATTTTGTATCATATTATAAGAAGGCAATTAAAGGGAATCTGCTCATGCTAGTTTTCACCGTTTTAGCAGCTTTCTTGTATGAATCAGGGGATGGCAACGTGGAGAGAAAACACATGATCGAGACCCAGATAAAATCTCGCGGCATCGAGAGCCCCATTGTGTTGAGCGCCATGGCCGCCGTGAAGCGCCATTATTACGTGCCAAAAGCCATGAAGCCCCATGCGTATGAAGATCGCCCGCTCCCTATTGGACATGGCCAGACCATCTCTCAGCCCTATATCGTGGCCACCATGACCGAACAGTTGGGATTAACGCGGGATTCCATGGTCTTGGAAATAGGCACCGGCTCGGGTTATCAAACCGCGATTCTTGCTGAAATCGCCCATACAGTTTACACCATCGAGATTGTGGAGGCGCTTGGCGTTGCGGCGGCAAAGATTTTTGAGCGAGCGGGTTACCAGAACATCGTCGCCAGGATCGGGGATGGTTACATGGGGTGGCAAGACCATGCTCCCTTCGACGCCATCATCGTCACGGCTGCGCCCAGCCACGTGCCCCAGCCTCTCATCGACCAGTTGAAAACAGGCGGGAAGATGATCATCCCGGTTGGCCCCAATCACGCAGTCCAATACTTGACCCTGCTTGAAAAAGAAGCGGACGGAACCGTGAGTCGGAAGAGCATCATGCCCGTGCGATTTGTGCCTTTTACCGGAAAATACCAGGAAAATTAGACACACCCGATGGGATTGTGGGAGAGCGGTGGGCATAAAAAAGCCCTGTCATGGACAGGGCTTTTTGGCATTGCTTTGGTTCCCCTGTTTAGACTTTGAACTGGCCCATGAGTTTCTGGAGCTGGCCAGCCAGGTTTGACAGATCGTTGGACTTGTCTGTAACCTTGCCGGATCCTTCTGAAACTTCGCCAACAGCATGACTCAGGTCCTGGGTGCTGGCTGCAACCTCATTGGCGCCTTTCGCCGTGTCTGTCGCCTTATCCGAGATGCCCCGGATGAGGTCGGCCATGGAGGAGGAGTTGCCGGAAATATCATTCGCCGCCCTGGAAACCTCGCTCACATTGCGGGAAACCTCTTCGATAGAGGTCGCCACATCCGCCGTGGTGCGAGACACTTCATTGGTCGTCACGGACTGTTCCTCAACCGCGCCTGCAATGGTCAGGTTCACAGAGTTCAGTTCATTGATAACGGCTGTGATTTCCTTAATGGCCTCAATGGATTTTTGGGTGTTCTGTTGCATTTCAGTAATTTGAACAACAATGTTTTGGGTCGCTTCAGCGGTTTGCTTGGAGAGGTCTTTCACCTCGTTGGCAACCACGTTAAAGCCCTTGCCAGCTTCCCCGGCCCGGGCCGCCTCAATAGAAGCGTTGAGGGCCAGCAGGTTGGTCTTCTCGGCAATCTCATCGATAACCT
>JBNKOV010000583.1:0-4020 GCA_050294955.1 Holophagae bacterium | reverse complement strand
TATGATGTCCTTCGAACCACCACTCAACAATTGCGGCCCAGGTAATTCTTGGTAAGGCTTCCATCACTCAAGACCTTCACTCCAACAGGGACTCATAGAAATTACGAAAATGTGGGGCGACTTTCTCAACAATTGGGTAGAGCGCCTGGCTGGTAGGAGCTAAGTGTCACATTGGCCGTCCCACTCATCTCTTACTGCTATTCAGTGGAATTAGAGGCTTGATTTGGTGGCAGTTCCGAAGGAGCTTCAACATGGGAGGACGAATGTGGGAGTTGATTTACCCGCTCTTGGTTTTTAGCATTAGAGGTTTGATAATCCACGACGCTTAAGAGAATCCTTTTAAGAAAATGATGCTTCTGTGGGAGAGCCGTTATTAATCCCAGCAATTTACTTACAACGTTTTCATCAATAGTGATACCAAGATTCGCAGATCCAAAAATTACCCCAATGGCATGATAAATGTAGTATGGTTTACCAAAATAAATCCCCTCAAGGCTTTTTAAGTGATCAAATTCCACTCGGAACCTGTGACCGGAAATACCATAGTCCCATGCACTAATACCCACAGACTTACAAAACAAAGCAGGAAGCTCCAACTCTTGCAACAATTTGAATCTCATCTCATATGAGGAGAATTTAGCGTCTTCAATATTATCAACAATGTTCTCACTGACATCTCTTCCCCAATTACACAAAGACTGTCCATTTTTAAGCAACCTATAAACAGCCCTACAGTCATCGCCAAGGCCTGCACAATAAGCCAGTATAGCAACTTTATTTTCGGTTTCAGGATGGTCTAAAAATCTCTCCAAATCATCACCGGCCAACTTTTGATTGCTCATAAAGTAATCAAGGTACTGGTCCCTAACACTCATTTTTAAATCAGCGAACTTTCGGTATGGGGATCCCGAATGCCCTTTTGCTGGGGATATCCAAATTGTTACTTCATCCTGCTCATTTTTTTCTTCCCTAACACTCATCCATTCAGCAGGAAGCCCGGCCTGTTCCTTTCCTGCAATTTCCCACAATTGCACCATCTTTAGCCAGGTTTCCCGGTTTTTTTTGGCATCTTGGTAAATATCAAAGGAAAAATCCGAATCTTTAATCGCTTCCCAGCCGAGCATCAGGTTCTGGGAATAGATCGCTAAATGATCAAGGATCGACTTAGGCGGAAAACCGTCAGGAGTTTTAACAGGAAAGGGAATTGTCTCTTCACTAAAAACGGCCCGTAACTCACTTTGAATAGTAGAAATACACTTCTCTCTTCCCTCCTTTATCTTTTTTTCCAGCAAGGCCATCTCTACCGCAGCCATGTTTTCTGGTGGCAAGTTCTTACAAATGTCTGCGCACTCAAACTTCACCTGCTCAAGCAATTCCTCTCGTTCATGCAAGATGATTTTTGTCAGTTCGTGCAGGAAACGTAAGGTTTCATCGTCAGTTCGTGCAAACCACTGGCTTCCCCAAGCAAACCGGCGCTTATTGTTTTCGAGAAACTCAGCAGGAAGACCGTGCGGTTTTAATTTTTTTTTACAAATCAAGAGCCGCAACAACAAATCTGCGGCCAGAAATTCGCCGAAAGTACGATGCAAAAACTCAAAAGTATCCCTTGACTCAGCCTTATTGACATGATGGAAGAAAAAGCCATCGAAAATTTTCTTGGCGGTCATCTCCTTTTCTTTAAATCCAAAATATTTCAATCCATGATCCAAATCGGTCGAACTCAACTGCTGGGCATTTTCTTTTTGGAACATCAGGAGGGCTGCCAGGCCCAGGCCCAATCGAAAATGCAACGCTTCAATTTTCTGATCCTCCCCCAATTCACGGGTGTAGGCTTCTGCTTTTTTCTTAACCTGCCGTTTTATAAAGTGATCTATAATGCGATCATAGAGCTGCGCGTCTTGGAAGTTTTCCAGATCGACCAACTCTTGGAGGTTTCCCTCTCCGCCCTCATCATAGAGCGCCAACAAAAAGAGCAAGAGCGGTTCTTGCGCCAATTCTTTCAGTCGAGGGTGATCGGGTAGTTGAAAATGTTTTTTTTGCAAAGCGTTCCATTGGTCTTGCCACAGAAACTGCCGTTTGGCATCAAAAGGATTAAGTTTAATAACCTGGCTATCTAGCGGGATCTCGACGCGACTCATAAAATTGAGCCTGCTGGTGATCACGATCCTGAGAGGAATCTCTCTTTGGATGAAAAACCTTTTCTGAATCTCAGCTAATTTTGTCAAATAACCGTGCCGGAGGGTGCTTCCCGCATGGAATTCCACAGCTTGCAATTCATCAAAACCATCCAAAAAGAGTACGGGCAGATGAGATTTACAGGCTTCGAGCCAATCGGAGATCTCTGCTTTTTCTTTCCCAATCGAACGCGCAAGCCCCTCACGAATATGGAAGTCCGTGTCTTGCTGCTCTCCTCGGAGATCCCGAAAACGCATATAAAAAGGCATGAATCGACGATCTTGGCAAAGACGCGCAGCGAAAATATTGGTGAACATGGACTTCCCAGACCCAGGATTGCCCAAAATGACAATAGGAGTTGTAATGCTAATGGGATCAAACAGGCATCGGAGCAATTCCTTCCCGGGATCACCTCCATTCACGACTCCAGGTATCTCATCCCAATCATTACCTGAAAGAATATTTTGCCCGCGATATCGCAGCATTGAGTAAGATTGGGGTATATAAATGTCCTCCCGGGAGATTCTTACATCCGGGGCAGCGGAGTCTTTTTCATGCTTACCCAGGAGTTGGCCTTTCGGGTAACTGCTTAATTCTTTATGGTGAGCGCGAATGTCAGCCCGTACATTGGCCTGAAAGCATTCTTCAATCGCTTTGAGCTTTTCGTCAAAAGTTCCCTCCAACCTCTTATGCAGCTTCCGGAGTCCAATCTCCCATTTTGTAAGCCCGGATTTCTGATAGAATTCTACCCACTTCAGCCGTTCCATAAGTGTAGTTAAAATCTCGTCTTGCTTCCCTTTCACCCTATGGAATTCATCTTTTATGGCATCTAAAGATTTTTCCATTTCTCGCCTTTGCCCCATTTCAATAACGCGAGCAAAAGGGGGATGAGACTCACATAAGAAAAGAAGATAAGCTTGATACTCTCGAAAAGCTGCATCTCTCATGCTATATACAATGTGACTAAGGCCTTTGCCGCCTTTTTCATTTAAGTTATGCACAACCAGCGTTAAAGGTTGGTATTGCTGTCTACAAACTACTTTAAATACGTGTCCATTATTTTCTGGAAATTTTATTACATCTTCTAAAACTCTGTCATGATTAATTTTAATCGAAGAAATGGCAGCATCCAGTTTAGCGGTAGTTTTTAATCCATCCCGCCATTTTTTAAGATCCTCCAGATGGTCAATAAACCCAGCTCGAACAGATAAATGCACAATCATCACATGGGCGAGTTGAATCGTTTGATACTCTCTAATAGCCTTTGATTCAAATTCCTTTTTCCTACGGCTACCTAATTTCTTTTCTAGCCACCCTGCAAATTTAGATGGCTTTAGGGCAGTTAAAGATGCTCCCCCGGTTAAAGCTGTAAATGCTGTTAATGTAGGCTCCATTAAAACCGCTGCAATCACGGCCCCAGTTAAAACTGAACTACAAAGTGCATTCAGATCTTTACGCGCTGCGGGATAATCTTCCAAAAATGTCTGCACGTCGGCAAGGGTAGTGATGGTTTGGTTTGCGGTCAAGGGGCACACCTCGTCTTTTATGCTTTCGGGAGTTATGATATCACAAATGCCAGGAATTCCTTAAAGGATAAAATTTACATCCATTGATATTCCAAATGACCCCATTTTTGATGCATTTATCACAAGGCATGGCATTTGATGTGATGAAAATTAGCAGCCAGGGATTTCCAATGGGATCGCTAATCTCGTGGACTTTCCAACTGAAGCTTTCCACCGGTGACGTTTTGAGCGGCTGCAATCAGATGAACCTCTAAGTCGGCGGGCCGAGGCGAATAGCGCAGGAGAGGGAACGACCGTCAGGCCTGCCTCTCGCTGCATG
>JBNKOV010000582.1:0-4045 GCA_050294955.1 Holophagae bacterium | reverse complement strand
CAAATACCACTGATTATATTCGGCTCCAAAGATCGCCGCGGTCTAGAGGCAACGAGGTTTCGGACCCTTTATCTGGCTTGTTTCCATGTCCGGCAAAATGCCAGGCATCATGCCGTCCCTGCTCCATAGCAACCTGAATCGCGGAAAGACTGGCCGGAATTTGCGTCACCTTTCTGGCATTACCCGACATATCATGGAGTATTTGCAGCTCATGCTCCACTTGAACCAGATTCCGTCCACCAATGCCGACAATGGCCACATCCTTCATGGGTAAACGATTGGCGGGAGAATAGGAACCCGTGATCCATCGGGTCATGTGGAACTGTTCGCAAAAGAAAGGCCCCTCTTCAACTTTCCCTTCCCCAGTGGATTGCAACTTACAAATCTCCCAGGGGATCCAAGGCTCGTCCGATAGGACTTGCAAAGTGCGCACGACCGACTTGATTCGCCATAAAAGATCCTGGAGATCTTTGGGAAAGACCTCCTCAAAAAGATTCAAACCCAAGGTTTCCAACCGCCGGATTTCTGCGTCATGACCACAGGATAGCCCAGTCTGCCGCGCTTGACTTTCCCACTTCTTAAAAAAATGATCCGACCATGTCTCGGGATCCATTTTTATTGGATGAGGGCCAAACGACATATAATTCAAATTCAATTTGGGATCAGAGGCTTTAAGCTCAAACGAGAATTGGCCCGGTTGGTATTGAACCCTGATCAGCAAGTCCGGCGTATCTACAGCCACACTCATAGATGCTCCTTCAAGAAGATCTCGCCCTGACTCAATTGAGTTCTCACCTGTTGGGTGGTTAGGCGTGTAATGCGGCCAATCTCCTTCAATGAATGACCGAGAAAATACTTCAGGTTAATACATCTCAACATAAGGGGATGTTGAATTGCCAACTGTTCCATAGCGATCTTGAGAGAGAGCTTCATAACCATTTCCGGCTCAATGCCAAAACTGAACTTGCGAATCACAGACTGAACAAAAAGGTCATCGGGAGTTCTTTCAAAATATTGCGCCAGTCTTTTAACAACTGTCAGGGCCAGAGCTTGAATGATTTCTGCAAACCAGCATTCAAAAGGTTGGTTCACATTTGGGAATTCACGGTAGTCCAGGCCATCCAGCGATTGATGAAACAATCGGATGATGCGAGCTTGCATACATTTGTTGTTTTCCGAAAACAATCGTTCAATAGTTGAATCCAACTCGCCTCTCACCAATTGGTCAACCAACTGTATGTTAGGATCGATTCCAGTGCGCTGTATGTCCAGCCATAACTTAGTTTCAACGGCTATCATCCTTCGCCTCCGGTTCCATCCAAAATTCGGCTGCAAACCTCCAAGTCAACGGGTTTGAGGTCACCGCCCCGCTTTCTCGCTTTGGTTTTACGAACCTGATCCAACAGGGCTCTGTTCATTTCGATTTTAACATGCTTAAAGAAAGCGCCACGGCTGGTAAAGTTAAAAGCCTTCAGGTTTTTCAACCGTTCCCAAGTGAGATGCACGAGATCTTCGGGCGACATCTCCCCTATCTCATTTCGAAGGGCGAATGTGGCCAGGGGAAGAAGGTCCGACTGATAACAAATTCCAATCAAGCGAGATAGTGCCATGGAATCGCCCTCGCTCCACTGGTTAAGACAGGTTTCAATTTCCATTTTGTTTTCCAATAAATCCATAAAAGCCTCCGGGTAGAATGATCATCTTCATGAGACCAAAGCGCAAAGCAGAGTCCGGTTTGTTGTCGGTCTCCACTATTAATTTCGAAAAATAAGAAAAATAAGGATCAGCAAGAAGATCAATGTTGGCAAAACCTGGTCCCTCCAATGACTCATAAGCTTTTAATTACCCGGTTGACACATAGTTGAGGAAGCCCTAGTGAGGAACTTGAGATCAAGCATAGCATTCCATGGTAAATTTTGGGTACAATATTTTGGAGGCAATAAAGATCCTCCAGGCGGACTCATGACCCATTCAAAAGACATAACTCAATTACTTAAGCTCTGGCAGACAGGAGATAAAGAAGCTGAGGCGCAACTCGTAGACGTTGTTCAACGGGACATCAAGCAAATCGTGCGTCGCGAGCTCTCAGGCAAGAATCTGGCCTTTAAAACCACCGAAATGTTTGACGAATTATTCTTGCGGCTCTTGGAAAAACCACCTTCTGTAGATTACAAGAACCGAAATCATTTCTACGCCATTTGCGCTAAAATTTTTAAAAACATCATCGCCGATGAGTTCCGGTCCAGGCATGCCCAAAAACGTGGTTCAGGCCTTCCCGATCTGGTTTTTGAATCGGAAATCTTCACCCATGAGGAGCGTCCCATCCTCATAGGCGAATTATCCTGCGCATTGGAGGAATTTGAGAAAATGGATTCCCAAAAGGCGCTGATGGTTGAATTACGGTTTTTCGTTGGGCTCTCAGTTCAGGAAACGGCCGAGATTATGAATATTTCAACGCCCACCGTAAAACGGGGAATCCGCCTTGCCAAAGCCTGGCTATTTGACTACCTCACCTGAAGAGGTGAACTACTCAAATATTTCAGGCCGAAATAAAGTAGTCCAACACCTCCTCGTCCTGGCTCCAATCCAAGGCCGCGTCTTGGTATAACATGCTATAGATCCTATCGTGCATGTCAAGCGCCAGGGTTTCCTTTCTATCACCCTCAACATAATCAACTTCCAAAGGCTTTATAATCTTATAAAATTCCGTTTTAAAGGCGGCGCTTTTGAGACCTGGTTTGCTCTTGTTGAGATATTCCACCATCTGACTTCTTACAGATTTCGCCAGAACGGAAGACAGGTTGTAATTGGTCAGATTGAATACAAAATTCTGGTAGTTACCACCCAAAGAACCACTTTGATAACCATTAAACTGACTCTGAAGCCAGGCGCTAAACGTCGCAATTTCACTGTTTTCTCGGCCTTCTCCGGGCCACAGATTCTGTATTTTGCTGTTCATCAGAAAGGCAGACAAAATCAAATGCTGTCCCTCTTGGCCCACATAATTTCCAAATCGAGAGTCAGGCAACAGGTCTACCAGTCTGGAGCCTTCTTCGTACATGTCAGGAGAGTACTGCTTCTTATTGAGAATGGCCTCCAATTTTGAAAAAAAATTGGCTTCATCTCTTGATATCAAAGTATTAAGATATAATCGTATATTGTGCCACGCAGTGACATGCCTTCTGGCCTGCCCCGGAGTAATCTTTACTTTTTCCAATGTTTTAGAAGAGAATCCGGGGCGCTCTTCAAGCAGTTTTCCGGATATTTTGAGCCTGCCCAGGCTTCCCCAACCCGGCGCGCTTCCCACGCCGGAATACATATAGGTCACCAGGCGATAAGCGTCGCTCGCCGCCCCGCCATTTTCATAAAACAGCAGCTGAGCCAATTTTTCGTAATCCGAACCTGAAAGGATTATGGAATTGTATGTATTCAGGTTGATGCACCCAAAGTCCTCCTTGATATTGGTAATCACCGGGTCCATAGAACTGTTGTATCTGCCCTCTTTATCAGCATCCTTCTTAAGGCGATCCATAACAGCAACTACCGATGAATCCACAGCCATTTGAATGATAGACCTTAAAACCCTGACCCTCTTATTCCCGCCAGGGTGATTTACCTTTGGGCGCGAGGCAGGTCTTCTGGCTCTTTTCGAGTAGGCCACAGCCCAGCTCCCCCTCATCTCGTGCGACTTCTTTAAATACATAATCTCCCCTCTTTCAACACGCCAATATACACAGGAGCAGACGAAAGTGATTAGATGATGTGAATTTTTCATGGTCAGATATTGAAGAAGCGTAGAAGTGGAAAACAGTTACATGCAGGGCAGTCCCGTTTTTCTAGAAATTCAATGGAACCACAATGATTTAGCGAAACTTCAGGAACTGCGCAGGTTTATTCTCCAGTCTGTTTTGGTCCCGCTCGGACAGGTTACTGAAAAAATCAAGGCCAGTTTTTTCCTCAATTTCATCTACTGAGCATAATTGAGAATCAAAAGAGACAGACTTATTGTCTTTCATAGATGTGATAAGCGCCCGACACTCCAATT
>JBNKOV010000581.1:0-4046 GCA_050294955.1 Holophagae bacterium | reverse complement strand
TATTCTGGGTTTTCCTTATATCCATCAAAAAAGTGCTCGCCGTCGTAAATGACCTCTCTTCCGCGCTCCTTTAGAAAGCGGACGCTATCCCGAATCATGTCAAGGTTTTGCTCCAATGTGGCTCCCAGAACCTCCTCTACATGCAAGGTCCAACATTTGCCAACCAGGGCCACAGCAGGCGTCCCTGAGTCCAATAGGGCTTGTAAATTTCCATCCTTATCAGCTCTGAGGTCTTTACGGCGCGTGCTGCCAAAAGCAACCAGTTTCGCATTTTGGAACTTCATTTTTCCAGCTCTTTCAAAGAAAGCTTGATCTTTGGGATTTGAACCAGGCCAGCCGCCTTCAATATAGGCCATGCCGAAACGATCCAACTCCCCTGCTATTTTCAGCTTATCTTGCAAAGTCAGACTGAGGCCCCTTCTTTGAGCTCCGTCTCGAAGGGTGGTATCGTAGAGATACACTTTATTTGTTTCCGCTGTATTCATATCAATCATCCTCTCAATTGCCCCACAAACGACGCCTTCAAGGCGTCACAGTTTTCCTTTCGGCGGCGCTCCGCCGGCTCTGCTGAGGATGCCGGACCGCGGGATTCAGCTCTCCCACGATCCGATGATAATTCGAACAGGCCTTCGGACTGAATTTTTGAAGACTTTTATTTTGACCTGCATAGATGCGCTCCATAAACGAAAAAAGCCCGCGTCCTGATGGCGCGGGCTTCTTGGTATTCTGTTTTTTCGAGTATACCTAACCCACGCCTCCCATGATGAGAATCATAATTGCGATGGTAATGATAATGACTCGAATATATTTCAACATAAAAAAGACCTGTTCTCCTGTCCTGCCGGAATATTAAGGGTTGTGAAGATGGAAAGTCAAGGTTTAATTTGGATTGCCCGGAACCC
This sequence comes from Holophagae bacterium, assembly GCA_050294955.1. Classification (GTDB taxonomy): domain Bacteria; phylum Acidobacteriota; class Holophagae; order Acanthopleuribacterales; family Acanthopleuribacteraceae; genus JBNKOV01. The sequence goes on along the minus strand of JBNKOV010000581.1, from coordinate 3,144 downwards.
GATTAGGCCCAGAATCAGGGTTTTGTTATTTATAGGGAAACTCCTTCAAGGAAATACCTAGGCGGATGATTCCGGTATCCGGTTTATCGACCGTGAACAGATCAGGTCCATAGCCATAATTCAAAGCGCCTTGCAAAACCAGGTAATCCATGCGGTCCACCAGGACCCTGGCCGGTATGGGCTTTCCACCGTCCATGGTGTGCAGTTGGAATAGGGTCTTGTTGAATTTTGGATCGAAGGCACGAGCCTGATCGGTTAATTCCTTCAACCACTTATACTTGTGTCGTGTTCTCTTTTGATGGGGTTGCGCGTCAACGAAGACATAATCGTATCCCTTCAGGAAGGCTTCATAGCTTTTGGCCGTATCCCGTTCCCGATCCGGGTCCATGAGAGCGCCCGTGTCAATTGTTCGAGCAAAAACAAGAGGCGCCCGCCAACGATCTACCACAACTTTAAGTTCTTGAGTCAATTCCATGAGAAAATGAGTCTTTAATTTTGTCCACTTCAAAGCCAGATTCGGGTCGGCCTGGATGGCGGCAACATCCGGCGGCAAATCCCAATGTGACTGATAGAACTCCAATGCCGGCTTCGATGCGTCTTCGTCCGCTCTCAAAAACGCATCATCCCTGAAAAGCACCCCCGCGATAGCGGCATGCTTGCCCAAATCCTCATAAATTTCTAGAATCAATTCCCTTGTATGAGCATGGAAGGGCGACAATCTGCGACGCCTATCCCCACCATCCGCCAACCCAACGCGCGCCACATACACGGCGCCCTTTTCCTCAGGCAGGTTAAAGGCCATGAGAGGCATCCAGGCGAGACAATCCGCGCCGCTGCGGATCTTCAATTGCCAGGCCACGCGGTTGAAGAAATCGGCCTTCATGGGCATATGCCGATTGGGAAAGTACACTGCGTCCGCAACCCCATCGTTATCTTCATCGGAGAATGCCTTTAAGATGATGTAACTCACCTGCATCTCGCTAATTCTGTCTAGAAGACCGTCAAAACGAGCCTTCATGACAGCCGGGTCCTTGTCGTAAAGTTGATCGATATCAATGAGGATGGAGCGATCGGGGAAGTTCCAGCCGGGGTTGCGCAACGCCCAGGTGAAAATATCCATGGGCGGGTTTTTGGACACAAGATGCCGCCCAATACGCTCCGAGTCGCCAAGAGTGTTGAGCGCCTCATCCAAGACCAGGGTAACGGGCATGCCCACCTTCTTGCTGATGCCTATGGTGGTTTCGTTGTATCGTCCGTAAGGCCAAACCATGGTGCGTGGCCGCTTCCCGGTTTTTTCCTCTATGATGTCGGCGCTCATTTTAAGGTCATTGTAGATCCGCTTGTAGTACTGCTCATCGGTTTCATATAACCCAGTAGCAGGGTCGTATTTACGAGTCACCGCAGCGGGCTGGGAGTTTCCCTGCGGATTGCCTCGAATCCCCTTGTGAAGATTGTAGCTATGGGAGCCGATCTCCACCAGGCCGTGATCGGAAATCTCCTTGATCTGCTCCCAGGTCATGAATCCTTCTTTATCCAGAACCTGGTTGCCATATTTCACGATGTGCTTCTTGGGGTTCTCAACCCAAGAAACAACCGGCGCAATAACAGCAGGATAGTTAAACAGCTTGAGCATGGGGTAAATAACGGAATAGGAACTTATGAGGCCGTCGTCAAAGGAGAGCAACACCCCGTTTTTCGGCAAAGGCGCCTCTCCCCTTTCCGCAGCCAGAATCTCATCAACGCTTAAAGGGTGGAAATCATGGTCCCTAATCCAGGAAAAAAGATTGAATAACTCCTGGGTGGAAACCGCCATCGCATCCGGGTCATAATTCCCATACACCCGATCTTTAACATCATGATAACAAAAGCCTTGGTAGAAGCCGCCCTCAGGAAGGGCATCGTTGCCCGCCACGGCAAACCCCGACATGGTTATAAGCGCCAATAGGGATCTCCAAATATTGCTCATTAAAACCTCCACTCAATGGTGGTGTAGTAATTGGACGCGTATTCGGCTGCGCCGTCGTAGACCCTTCTTGTTCGGCTGTAGCCATAGAGAAACCCCAATCGGTCATGGATATCCCAGTGGTGTTCGTATCGAAAGGTTCCGGTCCAATCGCCCTCATAGTTTTTTTGATCGTAGTACCCATAGCCCAAAACCAGACGATGATTGAACTTACGCTCGTAATAGCGGTGGTGTAGGAAATATTGATCCAGGGAAAAATCGACCGAGGATTCCTCTATGGGATTGAAATAAATTCTGGCCCCGCCGTCGTTGCGCCCGTTATAGGCGCCTAAATTGCTAAAAAGCCTGTATCTTGGGCCAGAATACAGGGTTTGGAATCCCGAGATCAAAACGGTCTTTCTGGTGTTGCCGTCACTAAACTGCATCTTTCCTAATGATCCGCCTATGGAAGTTCGGTCGCTTTTGCGCCAGTCCACGTTGATTCCGGTCTCAGAGCCCTGTAAGCCAATGAGTCGTCCCTTTAGGGGCAACTGATTGCTATAACTATTATATAGCCCGCTCACTCGCCAATAGTCGTTGAATCTGTAGGCCAAATCCACCGTATATCCCGGATTCTCCCAATCCAAATCATCCCCATGAGTCTCCAATCGGGCGGTTACGGCTTTGCGGTTATACTGTACGCCAGCGCCAATCCGGCGGTAGAGAACAGGCCCATCGAAAAATGTGGCTGAGGCATAGTAATGATGGGCAAAGGGTTTTAGCCAGGCCCCCATGCTAGGACCAAACAACCATGTGTCGAAGGTCAGCTCATCCGTACCCTGGTTTTCACCCGTGCCTTTTGAAAGGATGCCCTCGCTGTGAAAGCGAAACCCGTCATGGGCTTCCCAGTCGCGAACCAGCTTTTGAACCTCCGGTTTCTCCGGGTAGATGTCCAGGAGATTTTCAACCACCAATTCGGCTTCCCTGAATCGGCCCAAATCCATGAGCGCATAGGTTCTCCAAAGCTGAGCCCCAAGGTTTTCAGGGGAATAGGACAAGATCATGTCGTAATGTTTGAGCGCCCTCTCGGCCCAGCCACGCCATAGGTAGACCTTGGCGAGAGCCAGCCTGATGGCTTCGTTAAAGGGACCTCTGGAAAGCCATTCTTCGAGTTTGGGTTGAGCGCGATGATGCCGATCCAC
>JBNKOV010000580.1:0-4048 GCA_050294955.1 Holophagae bacterium | reverse complement strand
CCTCCGTTTTCTATCGGCCAGGAAACTGCCTGGATCTCTAACACGCCGCCCACGCTTGCATTATTCTTTAACCCCTGTATAGTGAGCAACTGGAAGGCTTTTCGGCAACGATACATGGACAAGGCGGTAAATGAATAGCATTAGACTGGGACCTTTATTGGGTTTTGAAGGGACACGGAAAGAAGGGGAGCGGTATAGCTTCTGCTTCCTCTCATCTCAGGATGTGAAGCGGGCCGAGTTGCGGTTGGAGGGTATGGACCCTGTTCCCTTTGAAAGGGTTTGTGATACAGCCACATCCAGGTTTTGGCGAGCAACCCGCATGTTTCCTTTGAAAGAGGCAACCCAGACATATGGTTACGAGATTGCTTGCGATGGCCAGGTAGTGAGCAATAAGTGGCGATCTATTTGGCGATTACGTATTGCAGCCGCTCATGAGGAGCCCAAGTTTGCCTACGCTTCTTGTAATGGATTTGGACATGGAAAGACTGCCAAAAAATGTACAGATCATCATGTGCTTTGGAGAAAAATGCGGGATGAGCACCGCAAAGCGCCCTATGCCATGTTGCTCATGGGCGGAGATCAGTTGTACGCAGATACCGTTTGGGGAGAATTGAACCTGCCTCCCATCAACCGTTGGCCCCAGTTAAGCTCTGAACAGCAGCAACAATATGCATTGACCCCAGAGCTGCAAGGCCGAATAGACGCCTTTTATGAAGCCCTATACGTAGAGAGTTGGGGGCATGAAGAGATGGCGGAAGTCATGGCCGAAGTTCCCAACGCCATGATGTGGGACGACCACGATATTTACGACGGTTGGGGCTCCTTTCCCGATGAGCTCTTGCAACATCCCATTTATCGCGCCTTATACGATAAGGCCGAATTCTATTTCTCACTTTTCCAAATGCGAAGCTCGGAAAATACATCCAGAATACGGAAGAAGGGAGCGCATTTTTCCTTTGCATTCAAATACCGTAATTACCATGTATTGGCCTTGGATCAACGATCCGGTAGAACCATTGACACTGTCATGACCCGGGATCACTGGGCAGATTTGGAGACATGGATGAAGCGGACGCCGGCCATTGACAACCTGTTGGTCTTAATTGCGGTGCCGCTTGTTTATCGCTCCTTTCGCCTGGTGGAGTGGTTGTACGAGAGAACTCGGAAGATTGAAGAAATGGAAGATGACGTGCATGATCACTGGTCTGCAGTAAGGCACAGAGACGAAAGGGGGCGCATGGTTGCGGCCATGGTGGAGCTGGCCCGTAAGGCCACGGGAAAAGTAGTGGTTCTCTCTGGAGACGTGCATGTGGGCGGTATCGGCAAGATTTATGATTTCAAGGAAAACAATGAGATCTTGCAGGTGATCTCAAGCGGAATCATGAACCTTCCGCCGACCCTGGTGCAATGGCTGTTTATTAAACTCATGACCACTGATGATCGGTTGTACTTCAATAATGGGGAGATTCAGTCCAAATTGAAACGCGCCAGAGGGGCGCTGAGCTATATAAGGGATCGGAATTACGCCACCCTCAAATTACTGAAAAATGGACGATTGCGGGTTCGGTGGCATTGTGCGAAGCGCAGAGCGCCGCGTTATCTCTTTTAAACATCTCGCCTTTCTCCAATATTTAAAAAAGGGGGTCCAATTCCCCGGGTGATCAAGGTAGAATAGGGAACATCGGTCCATTCCGAAAGGAGTTAAAGATATGTTGGACAATGGTATCAGCCTCACATGGTTGGGGCACGCAACGTTTAAGATGGAATATGAAGGCAAGGTGGTTCTGGTAGATCCCTGGGTGGCCAATAACCCTTCTTGCCCTGAACAGTTGAAGACTTTTGAGCGAATCGACATTATGCTCATCACCCACGGTCATTTCGATCATATTGCAGATGCGCCGCCTCTGGCTAAAGCTCATAAACCCCAAGTTGTTGGGATTTTTGAAACTTGCGAGTGGTTGGGGAAAAAAGGTGTCGAGAATCTGCACGGCATGAACAAGGGCGGCACATTGCCCATGGACGGGTTTCAAATCACCATGGTGCATGCAGATCATAGCTGCGGCATTATGGAAGATGATGGAAGCATCGTCTATGGAGGCGAGGCGGTAGGTTTCGTGATCACCTTTCCCAATGGCTACAAGATCTATCACGCTGGGGACACGAATGTTTTCAGCGATATGGCGCTTATTGCCGAGCTGTACTCGCCGGATCTTGCCCTGCTTCCGGTCGGAGATCGTTTCACCATGGGACCCAGAGAAGCCAAAAAGGCAGTGGAGTTCTTGAATACCCCAAATGTGGTTCCCATGCATTTCGGCACCTTCCCGCTCTTAACTGGAACGCCACAGGCCTTCCGCGAGCTGGTCGGCGGCATGAATGTCAACATCATTGAGCTGCAACCTGGAGAAACATTGACCTGAGTTGGCGACGCAGCCTGAAGCGCCGTCCGTTGCGCTTTTTCTCAAAACTGGAAAATTACGGGGATGTCTGAGACTTGTTGTGTTAGAATCCCTGTATATTCCGGTTTAGAAGAGGCTGTATGCGAAAACAACTTATGAATATCATCACTCTTTCCTTAATGTTCCCAGGCTTTCTACTGGCCCAGAATGCGTCTCCTTTCACCATCGAACTGAAAGCCAATTATCGAGACAGCGACGCGGTGGCCTTTCCCATTCCGTTCCCGTTTCCCTCGGAGTTTCTGCCGCCCGGAGAGACCCAGGGCATGTTGGAAACCGTAGATGAGGGAAGCCATGGCGAAATATCTCGCATCACGTTGTTTCTGGAAGGGGAGATTGCCAACAACCTATCGGGGCGCATTAAAATCGACGGCTTTGACCTCTATGATCGAAACCCCACCAATGGAGATAACAAAGTTGATTTAGACGAAGCCTGGCTGATGTACGGGACCGAGGTTTTCCCAGACGAAATGCCCGAACAAAGCGGGTTTTACGCCAAATTGGGCAAGTTTGGCAAGTTTGAGCGTCAGAATGATCGTAATCTTGAGAGCTACGGCCTCATTTCCACCGCCTACAACCGTTTTGAGGATGCGGGCCTGGAGATTGGCGTGGACTTAGGACGGCATTTTTATCTAAAAGCCTCCTACACTGCGGGCAACCCCCTGTTCTTTCGCGATCCCAATGCTTTGGCGGGCGAAAATGGCTCTGAAAATCGGAACCCCTTCACCGAGACCAATCCCGACCCCGAATTGAAAAGCGGTTTTGTCATTTTTTATGACGCGGAATTGGAAAGCATTGATTTTAGCGAAGCAGAAACCGGCGTGGCTATGGGCGCTCGGTTCTCCACCGAATCTGAGTCCGTGGTGGTAAACGTCATGGCCTTTGCCTACAACCGCGATTTAAAAGACGAGGCGAATATAACGGGCAGTTTTTATAATGGCGATTTAGATTTGTTGGACCTATCCGCCGAACTGAAAGAACTGCTAGGTGAGGACATTGGCGCTCTATTTGAGGGCGCATTGCCTTTCTCGGGTCGGTCAAAGAAAGAAAACGGCGCTAACCTTTGGATCTACATGGGTTCCGGAACCCTTTTCGCTCAGTACGTTGACAGCGATATTGCCAATTTGAAAAGCACGGGTTTGGAAGTGGAGGCGTCTTGGGACTTTGAAATGCCCTGGAGTCTGGGATTTCGAGGCAAACCCATCCTTCAATTTCTCCGACCTGCGGCTCGGTATTCCAAATGGGATTCCGATTTCACCGGCAACGCCATGTTCTACCCGGCTCCCACCGTATGGTGGGATCGCAAGAAGCTGGATTTCGGGTTGAAGATTGGTCTTTACCCGGATTTGACCTTGCTGCTGGAACATTCCGATTCCGAGATGCTTCGACTGGGTGAATGGGTAAACGCGGCAGAATCTCTGGCCACCTTAACCTGGAAATGGAACCCGAAGAGGCGAAGCCGATAGTTTAACCCGACCATGGCCCGATCTCAATTGGGAAGTTTCTTTTGGTTGAGATCAGGTCAGGGCGCTGAGGTTTAAAATTTAAGCGAATCCTGTTGAAGATTTTGATAGTAATTTTCAAAACAGACGCTA
>JBNKOV010000579.1:0-4053 GCA_050294955.1 Holophagae bacterium | reverse complement strand
CGCTTTGTTTAAGAACCAACTTCCCCCTTCAAATGATCTGGTGGGATATTGGACTATTGATGATTTCAACAACCTGCCAACCATATCTGATTCATCCGGCTTTGGAAACAACGGCGTTGTGCAAGGGGATTACGAATCGGGTCTCGACTGCATACTTGGAGATTGCCTTCTTTTTGGAAGAGATGCCTACATCACAGTCCCTTCATCCCCGAGTCTAGATATCACAGATGAAATTTCAATAATAGCCTGGGTTCGACCATCCTCAGTCGAAACTCAGTACCTGGTAAAAAAAGGAAACATTGGATCCACAGCAAAATACGAGCTTAGTCTTTCAGCATATGGCTATGCTTTTGTTCGCTTTAACGACAAGAACTCATTGCGCCTCAATGCAATATCACTTTACCCGAGTGATGACGAAACGTGGATGCATTTGGCTGCCACCTATGATGGTTCAAAGATGAAGATTTATGTAAATGGTCAACTAGAACGCGAAAAATCAGCTACCTTTGTAATTGGAACAAACACCAAACCACTCTGCATTGGCGCCCAGAGTAATGGCGCTAGAACTTATGAGGGGACCATTGATGAGGTCTATCTTTACCGGAAAAGCCTAACAGCAGATGAAATCGAGATGTTGTACCAGATAGGTCGTTAACACACATGGACCATCACCGAAAAAACTACTTACTGAGCGACAACCATCTTGCTTCTCCAAAACCCCAACCCCAAAACCAACTCAGTCACATCGGCGAGGATGCTCCATTTTCTCATATTTGTTAAACTCAAATGGGCGCTTACCCGTTAGTATGAACATGGATCGGATGTCAAAATGGAGGGGATATGTTGGAGTTTTTTGGGACCGCTTTTTTGAAGAAACCATGGATTGCAGGACTTATATTCATCACCTGCCTTTTTCTCAACGCTGGGGTGGAACGGGTGGAGATTACTAAAACGGTTCCTTTTGAGGATGGGGCCGTTTTTGGCTTCATTGGACCCTATGAGCTGGTCTTTGGCATGGCGTATTTCGCCCTGAACCCTAAAGATCCCATCAATCAACCCATTGTGGATCTCGACAAGGCCGCTGTGGATGAGGACGGCATGGTGCGGTTCTCCTCTAACTTCTATGTTCTTAGACCTAAAGACCCCAATAAGGCCAGTGGTTGTCTGGTGCTGGATATCCCCAATCGGGGTAATCCCGTTGGCAATATTTTCAATTTTGCTACCGCCCTCTTTAAACCCGGCGAACCCTCCATGGCCGGCGACGGGTTTCTTATGCGACACGGGTTCACCCTCGCTGGCATTGGCTGGCAACCCGATGTGCCCGAAGGGCCTATGCCCGGTTTTACCTTTCGTCTCAATGCGCCCACAACCGGACCTGAGGTTAAGGGCCTGGTTCGCAGTGATATGGTTTTTTCGGTCGAAGCCCGCAACCTGCCCCTTTCCCATTGGCGGCACGATCCCTACCCTGTTGCAGACAAACAAGATCCACGGAATGTGCTCACGGTTCGCGATGATGGGCTTGCGGAACGCAAGGTCATCAGTCGTGATCAATGGCAATTTGGTCGCTGGGAAGATGGGAAGCTGGTGGATGACGATGGCTGGGTTTGCCTGAAGAAGGGCTCCTTTGAGAAGGGTAAGATCTATGAGATGGTGTATGCGGCTGAAAACTCCCGTATTGTGGGCTGTGGTCTGGCTGCGATTCGGGACTTCAGCTCCTACCTGAAACACGGGAAGGACTCGCCCGCAACGGTGAACCGGTCTATCGCTTTTGGCATTTCACAGACCGGGCGCATTCTGCGGCATCTCCTCTATCAAGATATGAACCGCGACGAACAGGGGCGCAAGGCCCTGGACGGCGTATTCGCCACGGTGGCGGGCGCGGGTCGCGGCAGTTTCAACCATCGCTTCGCTCAACCCTCCAGAGCCTCTATCCCCTTTGAAATGTTCTTTCAGCCCACCGATATGTTCCCCTTCTCCGGTGTGACTCAGAAAGATCCCATCAGCGGCAGAGAAGACGGCCTGCTGAAGCGGGTGCGGGCTTCCAATACCATGCCCAAGCTGTTTCTAATGAACACGGGTTATGAGTACTGGGGACGCTCCAACTCGCTGCTGCACACCACGCCCGACGGGAAGAGGGATGTTGAAATCGATCCCGACACCCGCATCTACTCCCTGGTTTCGGTCCAACACGGTCCCGCCAGTCTTCCTCCTAGCAAGCTCTATCTCGATGAGCCCAACCAGAAAATAGCGGGCAAGCACCTCCTGAACCCCGCGAATTATATCTGGGTCGAGCGAGCCCTGCTCATGGCCATGGACAATTGGATTATGAAAGACGAGGCCCCGCCTCCCAGCGCCTACCCCACAATTGCCTCTAAAACGCTCATTCCGGTGTCGTCCTATAAGTTCCCGGCAATTCCCGGCCTGAAAATAGCGGACAACCCCAAACAAGCCTACGATATAGACTATGGACCCCGGTTCCTTTCCGAGGGTATTGTGGACTTTCAACCGCCCAAAATCGGCAAGGCCTACGGGGTTCTGGTCCCAGCAGTTGACGAGGACGGCAACGAGGTGGGCGGCTTGCGGCTTCCTGAAATTGCGGTTCCCCTTGCCACCTTTACCTCTTGGAACTGGCGAGATCCCGATACTGGCGCGGGCGATCAGTTGATGGCCCTTGCTGGCGCGTTCCTGCCCTTCCCCGCCACGGCGGCGGAGGCGAAGAAGTCGGGCGACCCCAGGCGCTCGATCGAGGAACGTTATGTGAACGAGAACGATTTCGTGGGCAAATTCACCCTGGCCGCCGCCGATCTGGTGGACAAGGGCTACATCCTCCCAGAGGACCTGGCCTCTATGGTGGAATACGGCGTTGCGCTCTGGGCCGCGGTTCATGAAAAACCAAAGGAAAACCCCAAAGAAAAACCCTGAGACAGACCCTTGCCAATTCTCCCTAACACATTACAAATGATGAGGTTCTCCTCGCAAGAACCTCTCATTTGAATCGGTCTATTTTATGCGTTTCACCATGGCGCCGATCTGCTCCAGCTTCTCTTCCAGATGGGAGTAGCCCCGATCCAAATGGTAGATGCGGTCGATCAAGGTCTCACCGTCGGCCACCAATCCAGCAATCACCAAAGAGGCCGAAGCCCTCAGGTCGGTGGCCATGACCTGGGCGCCCGATAGGGGCGTAGGTCCGGTTGTCACCGCTGTGTGCTCTTGGATCTTGATGTGAGCGCCCATCCGGTTGAGTTCGGCCACGTGCATGAAGCGATTCTCAAAGATGGATTCCGTTATCAGAGAACACCCGCTGGCCTGGGTCATGACGGTCATAAACTGGGCCTGCATGTCTGTGGGAAACCCGGGATGGGGCTGGGTCTCTATATCGCAGGAAACCAGGCCGTCGTGAGGCAAGACTTCAATGTAATCGTTGCCGATGTTCATGGGCAGTTTGGCCTCGCGCAGGGCCGCTAAAAAGGCGGTCAGAAATTCCGGCTGGGTGTTGGTCACCCTGACATGGCCCCGTGTAACCGCCGCCGCGCACACGAAGGTGCCGGTTTCAATGCGATCCGGCACAATGGCGTGCTCCGCGCCGTGCAACTGTTCTACCCCTTGAATGGTAATGGTTTTGGTGCCATGCCCCTGAATCTTGGCCCCCATTTTGTTCAACATCTCGGCCAGGTCCACGATCTCGGGCTCCATGGCCGCATTGCGCAGGATGGTTTCGCCCTCGGCAAGGGTAGCCGCCATCATGATATTCTCGGTGCCGGTTACGGTAACCGCGCCGAATTGAATGTCGGCGCCCTTTAACCGGGCGGCTCGGGCTTTTATATAACCGTGCTCCAAAATAATCTCTGCGCCCATCTGCTCCAATGCCTTCAGGTGCAGATCCACGGGCCGTTCACCAATGGCGCATCCACCGGGCAGACTGACCTGCGCCTCGCCAAATCGACCCACCAGGGGTCCCAGGGCCAGGATCGAGGCGCGCATGGTTTTCACCAATTGGTAGGGCGCAATATGGGAAGAAAGCCCCTTGCCATTGATGACCGCGCTCTCGCCGTC
>JBNKOV010000578.1:0-4053 GCA_050294955.1 Holophagae bacterium | reverse complement strand
CGTTTTCCAGGTCGGCCTGGGGAAGGACGATGGAGAATTCGTCGCCGCCAAATCGGCCAATGATGTCGCAAGTTCTACAGGCAGTCTTCAACACGCTGCCTACCCTTGCAATGGCTTGATCGCCCACGAGATGGCCCAGTTTGTCGTTGATGGGTTTCAGTCCGTCCATGTCCACCATGAGCACTGCCAATGGCGCCTTGGACCGGAAGGCTGATTTAATCTCTCGCTCTAAGCATCGTTCCAAGAAACCGCGGCCGTAGACGCCTGTGAGACTGTCTACCGTGGCCATCTCGAATAGTTGGGCGTTGTGGATGGCTACTGCCGCCTGATTGGCGAATAATTGTAAGATCTCCAAGTCGGCGGACTCCACCGCGGGCCTGTCGAGGTATATGACGCCGATGGACTGGACGCCAACGTTTAAGGGCACGATGGTCAACTTTTCGCCGACCTGAATGGTGTGGGTGGCGATGGCCTGCTCCACCAGACGGGCGTGTTCGTCTTTTAAGCTGGGACAAGGGTTTGTCTGATTGGTGCTGGCGTGGACGTGCAATTCCTTTTCGTCTTCCAACAAAACCAGGTAGTTGTCCGCTTTGGGTTTCTCTTCGACTCCGGGCTCTTTTACGGGAATTACGGCCAGGAACGATTCTACGGCGCCCAGTAAACCGGTGATTTGCAACAGAATACCCTGTAATAATTCATCGACCTGCTGGATCTTGTGCAAATCGGGCGTGGTTTTGAGAATGTACCGCAATCCCTCGCGGCTCTTGTACAATAATTGCACCCGGAAAGCCGCTTTCAGCCCCACTTCCACCCACAACAACAATTTGTCCGGACCTTCGCTCTTATCGAAGTAACCCTGAATATCTAAACGGCGCAATAACTCCCGGGGCGGCTGCTCCGAGGCGTAACCGGTCTGCAGGATGACCTGAACGACCGTGTTGAATTTGCGCAGCTCTACAACGACCTCCTCCCCTGTCATGCCGGGCATGAAATAGTCCAGGAGCAACAGGTCAACCTTGCGGTCTTTTAGAATTTGAAGCGCGGTAGGACCATTATCCGCCGTAAAAACCCGGTGCCCTTCCCGTTGCAGAAGCCGCTGGGTTGGCTCCAGGTAATCCACGTCATCATCTACAAGGAGGATGGTGTAATTGGATTCCGGCACATTTTTCTTAGCTATTCGGGCCAATAGGGGCCTCCTTGTTGATGGGGAATTGCATGATAAAGGCGGCGCCCCGTCCCGGTTCGCTCTCCACCGAAATGGTTCCTCCCAACTGCCCTGTTATTATATCGTGAACTATGGTGAGACCCAAGCCCGTTCCTTTGCCAATGTCTTTGGTTGTGAACATGGGGTCGAAAATCCTCTGGATTTTATCGGGTTCAATGCCCGACCCCTCGTCTTTCACAACCAACCTCAACTGCTCCCCTTCCTTGTTTAATGATACCGTAATCTTACCACCGCCCATATCTTCGTTGGCGTCGATGGCGTTTGTGACCAGATTGGTGATGACCTGGGCCAGCCAACCCGGCGCCCCGTACATTTCATGGCCTTCCTGATCGCACTCATAAGAGATTTCGCTCTTCCCTGCTCGTAATGCGTGACTTAATAGCAACAACGACTCGTTGATTACGGTGTCTATCTTGAAGACCCTGCATTTCCTGCCTTCCAGGTTTCGGGTCTGGGACTTGGTGCTCTGCACAAATCCCGCAGCTCGTGTAGCGGCCTTTTTGGCGATTTCAATCGCCTGCTTCATCTCAGCGGCGATCTCCAGATGGTCTTGATCGGTTACTTCCGCATTGCCAACTGAAGCCGCGTACTCATCGGCCAACCCCTCCAATTCGATGAGGGACGTTCGCACGGCGGCGATGGGCGTGTTCATTTCATGGGCGATCCCTGCGGTCAAACGACCCAGCGACGCCATCTTCTCTGCAATAAGCAACTGATTTTGAACTGCCTTTCGGTCGGTCACGTCTCTCCAGATGCCCAAGACGTAATCCACGCCGTGAATCTGAATGGGCCGCGATCGCATAACCACGTCGCGCACCCGGCCATCTTTGGTGTGGTGCCGAGTTTCAACGTTCTGAGACTCGGAATCCAGGATCATTTTCATGTAGTTCTGGAATGCCTCTTTCGTCTTCAAACCCTCCACATGATGAACCGAGCATTTGGAAAACTCCTCCCGTGTATAACCCAGGGTCATATGAGCAAGATCATTGAACTCTTCAATAGCGCCGGTCTTTTGTTCGAAAAGAACAATGCTCACATCGGCCTGTTCAAACATAGCGCGGGACCGCTGTTGAGATATTTCCAGGTCTTCGTTTTTCTTCACCAGATCCTGAGTGCGCTTGTCCACCAGTTTGGAAAGCAAGATGTTCTTTTTTTTCAGGGTCATGCTTTTCCACTGGAAAAAGCCCGTAACCATTGCGACGATGCAAATCAACACCAACACCCTAAACCAGATGGTCTCCCAAAAATAGGGTTCAACGGTAAACGCCCAGGTTTGTTCCGGACTCCATTCCTTTTCAGATGTGCCTGCTTTAAGATGAAAGACGTAGTCGCCATGGGGCAAAGATCGGTATTTCACCTCGGTGTCCCGGGTCGGCCTGCTCCAATCTTCCTCCAAGCCCTCCAACATATAGGTGTACTGAATGTGGTCCTCATCGCCAAACAACAGTCCAGCGAAATGGAGGGCGATGGTATTGCGCTTGGGAGCGAAAACGGCGTTGGGGACCAGGGGCTCCAGTTCGTCATTTACATAAAGCGCTTCCAGATGAACCCTGGGCAGCGGGCGAGCTTGGGGTTCTAAATGGGGCTGAAACCAGGTGAGTCCCTGGGCCGATCCAAACCACAAACCACCCTTGTCGTCTTCTATGCAGGTCGCGGCGCTGCCCTCGTTTTCGGCCATGCCGTCGTTCTTGTCGAAATGATCGATGCGGTCACCGCGAATCCGATCCAACCCGTTGGTGTGGCCCACCCACAAGTCGCCATTGTCTGCGCCCAAAACCTGCCAGACAAAATCGTTTCCAAGACCCTCGCGAGTGGTGATGTTCTTAAATCCGGTGTCTGTCCGGATGAACACGCCCATGCCGTTGGTTCCCACCAATAAATTGCCATTTTTGTCCTGGTCCAGATCCCAGACGGTGAGGTCAAAATCTTTGTGAGTGCGCACTTCCGCCCGGTCGGGATGATAGGAGAAAAGCCCCTTGAAAGCTCCTAGCCACAACCACCCCTCCTTGTCCCGAATCATATCGATCACCTTGATCTCGGAGAGTGGATGACCAATGGGAAACACCACTGGTTTGTCGTCCACAAATTCCATGAGACCGTCTGCGCCCAGCCAGACCCTATCCCAGGGATCTGTATAAACCGCATGCAGCCGATTGAGTTCCGGGTACTCTTCGGCGGTGTAGTTGCGCACTTCCCCGTCCTTATAGGAAACCAGGGCATCGTTGGCTGCAAAGAGCAGCCTGCCGTCGGGATGCTGCGTAATGCCGTAAATTCGGTCGTTGTGGAAGGCGCTGGTGTCCAGGGTCTTTAAACGATAATCGTCTTCCATATAACTCACGCCGGGTCGCGCGCCAATCCACAGTTTCTTGCTTTTATCTATAAAAAGGGCCCTTACAAAATTATGCACCAGACCATGGGTGGTGGTAAAAGCCATAAAGGGCGAAGCAGTTAACCTGCTCAATCCATCGTCCGTGCCGATCCAAAGATTGTTCACCTCATCCACAAACAAAGCCAGGATGTGGTTTTGCGGGAGCCCGCCTGTGGTGTTGAGAAATCCCACATCGGAACCCTTCACAAACATGACCCCCTTTGTAGTGGTCCCCAACCAAAGAGTGCCATCCATGCCTACTGCGCCGCATTGGATGTTGAGGGTCTCGGTCATTTCCGGCAGAGCGGGTTTTCCGCTTATCAACCGCAACCCGTTGCTGGCGCCCAGATAGATTCCCCCCTCATCGTCACTCAAAATCACTCGAATATTCATACTGTCCAGGGGCGGAGGCGCAGCTTCAACCACATCACCTCGAATCATGGCCAGGCCATCTTCGGTG
>JBNKOV010000577.1:0-4055 GCA_050294955.1 Holophagae bacterium | reverse complement strand
CATCAGAAAGTTTTCCTGATTTAAACTTTATTGATTTAGATTTGAACCCCCTCATTCCTTCATTATGAAATGTCATGTAATCATAATTCTCACATGCTGCCAAAAAGAGATTAATCTCTTTTGGACTCATTCCCCTATTTAGCAACAAATCTTGAAATAAGTTTCGCTTGCCTGGTGTAATTCGTCCGTTTTCATCCAGAAGAACAGTAACCATAGCGCTGAGAATGTACCTGGTTGCAATCAGTTGAGGGAAATACTCACCCGAAATAATCAATTGATCGTCCTCAACTTTAACACCTTCAACCATATTATTTAAATGGGCCGGTGAAAGCTCACCTAAAAACGAGTTGATACGCACATCTTCCGCAGTTAGGAATGATTCTAAGGTGAATTCTGACGTAAACAAGGTTTGGTCCAGCATTTCTTCTGAGGCTACTCGAGTTCGATAATGCCTAGTATCTTGGGCTACTGCAAAAGTTGCAATCAACGCCAAGGCTATGTAGCAAAACCCTCTGCATGAAAAGCTAATCATTTAGGTTCTCCACACTCTTCAAGTCTAAACTCTAACAGGTAAAGAGTTCGGACTCGAGATTCAAGATTGAACGAAGAGGCCAGGTGATGGTTGGAATGCCCACCCTTCTTCCTAGAACAGATATTGATCTTCCTGCCAATGACAAATCGATCAGTTTATTTGTTGATTGTCACTCACAAATGGCATTAATAATTGACAGTATACAAGGTTTGTCCTGAAAATCCAACCTTTTTCTTTTGTAGGAAATTCCTTCCATATAAGGAAAATCATTTTCAATTCCTATTTAATACTCTCTTTTTCTTAGGCTTTTTCTACTCGATAGCCTTCTGTGCGGTCCAAGCTTTAGAGCATTGCGCGTTTATTGGCCCCCGTGCTTTTTCTCCTATCCATTTCACGGAGCCTCTGTTCTTTATTTTGGTCCGGCTAGGATACTCCAAATGAATCTGCCCCATATGGTCCAGAGACAGATGGCGCCGCTCAAATAGACCAGAAACCGATGCAGCACCTTGTTGTAGGTGCAGTGAATCAGGCTGTGGACGGCTCTCAGAGCGACAAAGGACCAGGCCAGGGCCAAATGAACGGCATCTGCCCGTTCGGTAATGTAAATGCATATGGCTGCGACGTAGAACAGCACTGGCAATTCCAATATGTTATTGAAATTATCCCCCGATGTGGCCACAGACACAGGCAGCTTGCTTTTGTCCTTCATCTCGTCTGGCTGAATATTGTGTCTGGCCATGCCGCCCAGTCGGACCACGTACATGTGGATCCACACCACAAAGGTCAACCCAACCATGGCGAACACGGGGTAAAGGATTTCTGTTTGATTCATGAATCACCTCATCCAAATCTTGGTGCAATTCCCATTGTAGCCAACCCGCCGTCCTCTTGCCAACAGGTAATCCTTGTTGCCCCATTCCTTCAGAATTCACGGGACGATCCGAACGTGAAACGGGTCCTCGCCAAGTGGCAACCGCCCCTGCAGGCCTATCGAGTTTGTGAAAAAAAACCTGATTTTTCTTTCTTGACCCACATGCTAGATTCAGTAAAAACCAGGTCACATATCATTTTTAATCTAAAAATAAAAATGAACCTTAAATAACCACTAATCATTCCACTCCCAAGAACCTAAAAAAAGAGCAAACCTCAGTCTAATAGTGTTTGAATGAGCTGATGGAGCCAGATCGCGATTTTTCATTCACGCGTCTCTACAAACTTCACATCACCCAAAGACGCTTTGTCGCTGACCAAAATCACATGGGTTCATATTCGTCCTAATACTATGACTTTACATAAACGCGATTCGTGAATCCATCACTTCTCACCAGAGGCATTTCTCAGATATCTGTTTATTACAGCAATCGAAAAATTGCAAAAAAGTTTTCACGTTTCCTCATTTTTCACGTCCCTCTATTCAAGGATCCAAAAGACTGATTTTGGATATCCCCAAATAGGATAGGTCAGCTATTGACCTTTAAAATGGATAAGACTTAATAGTTATGAATGCATCTTCCCACTATAAAAAATCGGCTCCCTATACTATGGCGCCCTACCTTGAAGCGGCCGCCTTGAATAATATTCAAATATGGTCCTCATACCTTTACTGCTTCATCCCCACAGGATGGCGCATTTCGTTGTGGAGCATGGCTGGCCATGCTCTGCAAAACCTCAATCCGGGAAATCAGGAAGGCCCTGAGGCCTGCCCTGAAAGTACCTAAACTTGGAACCCCAATTGGGTCGCTTCGACCCAAACCAAAACTATTCGCATCTGCGAAAATCATAGGAGTAAATATGAGCAGTAAAGTTGAACAAATTGTTGATCACTTTACCAGTGATCCCACCGCAAAAGCGGAGATCATGAGAGTGATTGCAGACATTAAGTCCGGAAGCAAGAGGAACATGGAGGAAGTCGTGGCGCATTTCACGACGGACGACGCGATCCAGGACAAAATCCAGGAGATCTTTGAAAAGATGAAAGCAGGCCATGATGTTCACAGTGTCACGGCCTACCATCACCCCGATCCGCTCAAAGCCACCGATGCAAGAAACACCATTCTCAAGCATCAGGGCGCTGTGGATCACATCCTCGCCACCTAATCCAAGTGGATGGTGAAAACCACCGGATCGATTGGCCTTAGAAGCGGCGCAGCAGTTAAATGCCTGTTGAAATAAGCCGCGTCAAGGGTTTTTGATCCAACCGGGCGAGTCGAATGCAATCCCTGTTCCATTCGACTCGCCCAACCCAAGTGTCGTGAATCAATCCCCGAAGAAGAGAAGCACGGACGCCCACACAAAAGAGACCCGATGAACGGAAGAAATTAAGAGGATGGTCAAATTGGATAGGAAGGCAACGAATAACTCAACCCAGAACCCTTGCCGAAACGGAGTGCTGGGTTTGATTGAGGATCACATGGTTCGGCATCCCAACCGGGTGGCCATTTGTCACGATCAGGAACAAGTCTCCTACGCTGAACTGGGCCGCCGCGCAAATGATCTCGCCATGGTTTTGAAGGACAAAGGCGTGGGACCCGGAACGCCCGTGGCTTTTTTTACCAAACCTGGACCCCACATGGCTGTGGCCATCCTCGGTATTTTAAAAGCCGGTGGCGCCTATGTCCCAGTTTCTTCCTATCCTTCTGTAAGAATTAACTATATCCTTAAAGACGCCGGGGTTCCCATTCTGCTCACCGATGGCCTCCGCCCTTCAGAAATCAAAGATGTAAAAGCAGAGATTCTGCACCTGGATAAATTGCCGCCTCGCTCTACCAAAGGGGCGCTGCCCAGCATCACATACGACCCCAACCAACTCGCCTATATCCTCTATACCTCGGGTTCCTCCGGCGCGCCCAAAGGGGTGATGGTCTCTCATAAGGCGTTATCCTACTATCTTCAATGGCACCGGGACCATCTCCGGGAAGACATTGGTCGTGTCGATTTACCCCTCACCTCCAGCATGGGTTTCGCCGCTGGGGTGACTCAGTTTTACACGCCGCTCCTTCTGGGCCGCACCCTTCACATCCTCCGGGAAGATTTAATCCGCCAGCCCGACCAACTCTGCGCCTGGTATGAGGACCACCCCGAATTCGGACTCTATTGCGTTCCCACCCTTTGGAATGCGCTGGTGGCCTATGCCGAGATTCAAAAAGACGCTGGGCGCCCCGCAACAGGGCCAAAGGTCGCGTTGCTCTCCGGCGAGGCGGTGAGCGAAAAGTTGGTGAGTCGATCCGCCGCGGTCTGGCCTCAAACCCGACTCTGGAATTTGTATGGACCCACGGAAACCACTGCAAACGGCAGCGCGGGCGAGTTGAAACCAGGCGAACCGGTGAATCTGGGCCGTCCCCTTGTAGGAACGCGCATTGACCTGGTGAATGAGGCCAATCAACGGGTTGACCCTGGCCAGATAGGCGAGATCTGCATTTGCGGGGACGGCGTAGCCTTGGGTTATGTGAACTTGCCAGAACTCACACGAGAACGGTTCCTCCCAGACCCCTTCACAAACTCAGGCCGCTTCCTAGATCGGAAG
>JBNKOV010000576.1:0-4075 GCA_050294955.1 Holophagae bacterium | reverse complement strand
TTAAGCACCAGCAACGAACGTTACATCCTGCAGGCCAAAAGGGCCGCTAGGGACATCATCAACAAGATGAAGCCCCATGACAAAGCGCGCATCAGCTTTTTCTCCCGTAATTACCAGCCCCTCACCGACTATTCCAACGACAGGAAGCTTCTACAGAATAAGGTGGCCATGCTCACATCCGTTGGGTCAACGGCCCTTTATGACGGCATTTCCAGCGCCATCGAGGATCTGAGCCGACAGAAGGGCGCCCGCATGCTCATCCTGTTCAGCGATGGGCACGACCTGTTGAGCGGCACGAAGGAGGGGGAATTGATGAATAAGGCCCGCTACTTTAAGATTCCCATCTACTTCACCGCCTTTCCCGGCAACCGGAGATCGGAGCTTTTGGAGAACCAGTACAACTTCATGAAGTCGTTGGCGGTTGAAAGCGGCGGCCAAACCCTTGAATCCGGTTCGGATGCGGCGAGATCCCTGACCCGAGAAATCAAAGAACGACGCCAACGCTTCATGATTACCTTCACCCCGCCGGATCCCGACGATGTGAAAATGTGGCGATCTCTGGTTGTTGAAATGCGATCCTGCCCGGACTGCCGTTTGGAATACAAACGCGCCTACCAGGTTGAAATGTAACCTTTCGGCGCGTCGCTGATGGAAGGTTCGGGGCGCTACGGCCCCAAACGTTTATGCTACCGATACTCGCAGATCATTTCCAGCAGGCTGCCCGCCGCATCGATCTGTCCCTGCTCAAAATCCCTGTACTGAGCGGGGGTGAACACCTCACCGTTGTTGAGGTCAATGAGATCGTTGGCAGGGCTTCTATTCCTGTAGGTGTAGTGCTGGAAGAAGCGCTCGCACAATTGAACCACCATGTCTTCAGAGGCCGTGGCCGTGTTGAGGCCAACATGAAAGATCTTTTTGGCCAGACCGCCGATTTCAGTTTCCGTCATGCCTTTGGTCGCCGCTTCTTTCAACATTCCCGGCAGGGTGGTCCGGTAGGGAGCCAGGAGCCGAATGACCTCTTCCCTTGCCTCTTTATTGTAGAGGAGATGGGTGAGAAGAATGCCCGGAATGGCGCACCATACCTTGGATTGCGCGTCGAGATAGCGCACTTCGAAAAAGCCGCGCGCCCGAACTTCCGGAAATAAGGTGGTCAAGTGGGTGTTCCAATCTTCCATTGTGGGAAAGAGCCCATGAGAACCCTTGTTCATCCAATCGCGGAAGGACATGAACCGGCCATCGAAGGCCATGCCGCCTTTTCCATCGGGAAGCCAGAGACAATAGGCGTCCAAAGCGAAATTGAGGTATTGCTGAACCGGACAGGGTTGATATTCCGGCGCCAGGAAGTCTTTTTGAAATCCCGCCCTCGAAGGGTCCAGGTTCTGCCAGATGATGGAGCGGAAACTATGCGCCCCGGTCGGTTTCCCATCCACAAATGGTGAATTGGAGAACATAGCCGTAAAAACAGGTCCCAATAAATTGGCGGCCAACCAGCGGCGCTGGGCTGTTTCCGGGTCGCCCGCATCCAGGTTCACCTGCAGCGAGGTGGACAGTCGCATCATTTTCTGGCCATAAGGACCGACGGCCTTGAAGAAGTTGTTCATATTCTGGTAGCGGGGTTTTTGCAGTAGAAGCCCCACCTCATCCACTGAATGCCAGGGATTTAAACCGCTGTGAAAAAACCAGATTCGATGGCTTTTTAAAGCGCATCTCAAGCTTTCAATAACCCCGGTAATGTCTTGAATGGCTTCATCCAAAGAGTTTTTAGGCGGCCCGCTGTACTCCAACTGGCCCCCCGGCTCAAAAGTAAGCCAACCTCCGTCGCCAATCTTGAAACGGGCCATGCCGTTGTCAAGGGGCGCCCACTCCAAGCCGGGAATACTGCCCACCATGCCTTCAAGCAGTTGAATGAGACCGGTCCCGTTTTCGTCGTAGAACCGCACCAACTGATTGGGACAGTCCGGCGCATCCCGAAAGGGCCAGATCTCCAGCTCAAGGCCTACTGTATGGTCAACCGTCTTGCCCTCTGGGAAGAAAAGTTTAGAAATGCTTTTTACAAGCTCGTCGGAATTCAAAACCTGTAGTCCGGAAGTCATAGTTAACTCCAATGTTCAAAATGTCCCGTCGGCTCGGGCAAGCATCGTTGATAAATGTTCCATATTGAGTTGGCGGCCATACTCTCGCCTCGCTTTCATGAGGTGCCTCATTTGAGTTTTAGCACGACATAGCCCCAAATACCAATAAATCTTTACCAATTCCAAAACAAATCCTCTTTCTTGAGGCGGCACTTCCATCAGCGCCTCTTGTGGAGGCCTTGGAGACGCCATGGTCGCCAAACCTTCCAGCAGGCGGGTTACCGGGATCGGCGCAGACCAACCTGACACCTCCTGGCAACACTGGAAATACTGTTTCAATTCCCCAATATCCAAAAAACTGTTGATCTCAAGCTTCAATAAAATCGGCAACGCCACCTCGGCGCTTTCCAGATTGGCAAAAAGCCGGGTTAGGGTCATTAGCGCCTTTTTCAAGAGGCGGGGAAATCGAAGACGACTCAATTCCCGAGACTGGGCGTCCCCCACAAGAGCGCCATTCGAGCCGCGCACGACCAGGGTAAACCAGTGCAGCGTCGATTTTTCCACCTGGAGCCTTTCGGCGATGGCAATGATTTGAGGCAGCGTTTCAGGTTGATGCCAGGAGAACAACGCCTCCAAAACGCCAGATTCGGCCATAAAGGGCAATGTGGCAGGGTAATGATCGCCTGTAAGAGTGCGTTCCAATTCGCTAAAAACACGTTCATTGGACAAGCGGCTCAGACCGGAGACATGAGCCGCAACGGCTGTCATCGCCTCTTTATCGGGCGCCCACCCAAGCCGAGCAAGGAACCGGAAATAACGAAGAATTCGTAGATAATCTTCCTCAATCCTCTCACCTGGATCACCCACAAACCGCAGTCGCTTTTTTACTATATCCTCTTGACCGCCAACATAATCGTGGATCTTCCCGTCTGCGTCCTCAAAAAGGGCGTTAATGGTAAAGTCTCTGCGTTTCGCATCTTCGGCAAAATCTTTTGAAAAAGCGACTTCAGCCCACCTCCCATCACAGGCCAGGTCATGGCGGAGCGTGGTAATTTCCAGATTTTGCCATTGCCCAACCACAATCACCGTGCCGTGCTCCACGCCAACGGGAATGGTTTGCATGCCTTGCTCCCCGAAAAATTCGATGACCTCTTGTGGCGTCGCGGAAGTGGCCAGATCAAAATCGGAAGGATCTAGACCGAAGAGTCTATCCCTTACACAGCCTCCGGCCAACATCGTTGGGTGACCCGCCTGGGTCAGCATGAGGCAGATCTTTTTAGCTTCCGCATAACGATCCACTTTAATTGCCTTTACAAAACCGTCAGAGTTTTTCGGCTCGCTGTAGAACCCCGACCAACGGGACGGAATTTTGCGGCCTATGGGATCATCATACGCTGATATTCAAATAAAGTTAACCGCCTATTCCAATTTTGCGTACACAATTCAAGGTCAGGCCGCAGACCCATGACAATAAAGAGGGCGCAAAATAATTGTGACAAGGCTCCCCAAAGCCAAAAACATGCTTGGAAAAGCGCTCGGAAACACGTAGGATCTCTTTTTTGGCCCTGCAAAGTTGGGGAAGGGAAACCACGTAAATTCAGAAAATCATTCCAAAGCGGATTTCAAAAAGATATAATCTGCTCAAAAGGGGCAAGGTAGAGGTGAGATGGGTTCAAGTTATCGACAAGTCTTCAAATGGGAAAAAGCCTTTCCCCTGACCCTGGGTGGAGAACTCCCCGAGATAGAGGTAGCTTATGAATCCTGGGGCGCGCTGAATGAAGACAAATCCAATGTCATTTTATTATTCACGGGTCTATCAGCATCCGCCCATGCCAAATCCCATGGCAAAGACGACCAACCGGGATGGTGGGAGGCCATGATCGGATCTGGCCAGGCTCTGGACACGGATCGCTTCTACATCATGTGCTTCAATCACCTGGGAGGATGCTTCGGGTCAACGGGTCCCTCGTCCACCAACCCGAAGACAGGACGCCCCTATGGAC
>JBNKOV010000575.1:0-4077 GCA_050294955.1 Holophagae bacterium | reverse complement strand
GGCGCTCAGCACCGATCCCGCTTCGCGCAAACCGATCGCCGGGGCCAGCGCGGGATCGGACATCACCTCTTCGGTGGGGCCGGTTTTCAGCACCTTGCCCTTGTCCAGCAACAGCTCGGGGCGTTGCCGCCATTCATCGCTGCGGGTGGAATTGAGAATCTGCTGGCGGGCCTCGCGATAATTGAAGAAATCCCGATCCTGTTCAATCCAATCCAGCACCGGTTTCACCATGCGATCATGGATCAGCTCGTACCAGTCCTTGCCGTCCTTCTGCTCCTTTCTAATCAGTCGGTGATCGTGTAGAAAGGTCAGGGCCTGTTCCAGTTCCTCTCTTTGAGAAATGAACTCGGTCTGGTAATAGTGGTCCTCAGAAACTGCCTTTTTGGTTTTCTCGTTGGTGATCAGGTCGTCCAAAATCACTCGGATTACCAGAGGGTCTCCTTCAAATTGGCGCAGACAGCCCGCGAGATAACCCTCCAGAACATCGTCTAAGCTGCCAATCTTCTTCAAATCCTCCATTTCAATCGTGTTCAGGGATGCGTCACCGGCCCGCTCATGGGCGTTGCGGTGAAGCTGAGTACAGGTGATCTGAAGGAAAATGGGATCGTAGGAGACTTCTTCCAACATACTGACAAGACGACGGATCATACGGGGCTCATAATCAATGCCAGCATCCAATAAAGGTTGGATGGCCGCCTTTCTGGAGCCAAAGGCATCGAGGGGTCGCAGCCTGTAGTCCACCTCAAAGAGGTCGGGAATCCTCTCCCGAAAATCGTCCAAATTGGCCACGTAATCTTCACGCAAGCAGAACACCAACTGGAAATGCAGATCCCGATTATCTACCAGATCTCCAATAAAATCAATGAATTGGGCTCTTACTTCAGGTTGCTCCCGGTAACGGATGAAAAATTCCTCGAACTGGTCAAGTACAAGAACCGGAATTTGAGACCGGCCCAGGGTCTTGAGAGACTGGACCAGATCGCCCTTAACCCCCGCTTCCTCAGCCTTTTCCCGAACAGCATTTTCCAAATCCGTTTGGAGCTGATCCCGCAGCCTGACATAAATAGGCAAGTAGCCCCGTTTGCGAAGAACCGGAAACACACCAGCATTCATTAGCGAGGTCTTGCCCAAGCCGGAGCGCCCGTAAATCACCGAAACCCGAGCCTGAGTTATGCGAGAAACCACGGCGCGAATATCCAGTTCTCTACCAGCAAAGCGTCTGATGTCCTTGTCTTTATCCTCGAAGTAATCGAGAAATTTATACGGCCCTGAATTCGCGGGCTTATTCATGGCCTTCTCCCAACTTTCCCGTAATCCATGAAATCAAAGCCTCGCTGCGCACGGGAATCCAGTGACATTCCGCATCGAGCTGTTCCCAATAAGCCAGATCCACCGGCGAATGGTTGCAGCCTGCAAAGTAGACCTTGCCCAATTTATAACCCATATTACTGCTGAAAAGCCGATGGCCCAGCCGCGCAACCAGCACGTCTTTTGGAGAGCATCCCAAAAACAGCAGGCTGTGCCGCTTCTCCAGAATCCAGTCTTTCAATTCCACCGACATCTCGTTAAAGCTCTGCCAGATCAGTTGGTGGATCTCCAATTCCGTAATCGCCAGATTTTTGCCCTTGTCCCAATGACCCGTGAGGTTTACAAGAACCGGATCGCCGGGGCGACGGTGGAATTGTTCATCGATGCGCCGTCCGGCCAGGGGTTTTGTATCCTTCAACGCCTCTTCCAGCAAGCCATCGAACCAGGTGCAGATATAACCCGGCGTCTTCCACGAGGCCAGCTTCAGGTAGAGATCGGGCGGGGGGCTCTGACTCAGGCTCTCGTTGAAGATATCCTGAATGGCCCCAACAATTCTGCGGCGCCCCACGGCCTGTTCCCAGAATTGACAGGTTCTGTGCAGGAACAGGGTGTGATACCAGTCGCCAGCCTTGTCGCACAGCGCATT
Source organism: Holophagae bacterium (assembly GCA_050294955.1). GTDB lineage: Bacteria > Acidobacteriota > Holophagae > Acanthopleuribacterales > Acanthopleuribacteraceae > JBNKOV01. The sequence continues at coordinate 2,123 of JBNKOV010000575.1, read as the reverse complement.
TTCCGCAACCCAGTCCGGATTCTCCAACTCGCTGCTCTGCGACAGGAGATCGTTCAAGCGAATGGCCAGGCGTCTCGGGCCGGGAAAGCCCAATTGCGGGTCTTCCGGGTCATCGCGCATGGCCAGTTCCTCTAGCAGGCCCGGTCCAATAACTGGAATGCATTCACCTTCCCGCAATGCACTGATGAGATCTGGCGGGATCTTGTCCATGGGGATCTGATTGTCCCCTGGCTGGACCTCTGCGGTCTGTTTCGGCGGCGAGTAGAAGTGGCGCAGCTTGAAAAGCGTCTCGCGGCCCGGGGCCAGGAACAGTTGCGGCGTCATGAAGGCGTGCATTTCGTTGCTGTTATATTCAAGCAAGAGCCTGCGTCGCGTGTGTTCCAGGGCTTGATCTACCCGGCCCGGGTAGGGTTGACTCACCAGGTATTTGTAGAAAAATTCCGAAAAATGCAGGGCCACCCGATCCGCAATCTTGTATTGCATGGCGATCACAGCGGGCACGCCGTAATCGTAGATCCTCGACGCCAGACTCTTGCCCGCCCCAAAAGACCTGCCGCTGAGACAGCAATTGAGAATCACCAGATGGGTCGAGGCATTCTTGAATAAAGCCGCAAACTGTTGGCCATCCACCCAGGTGGAATCCTCGTCGAGGCGAATCGACATGGCCCCGCCTTCTTCAATGCGGCCATGGCCAATAAAGTGAAAAATATCAGGGGGATTCTCGGCCAAGAGCTTCTGAAGATTGACCAGTGTGACCGCCTCGTTCATCACCTTGAAATCGACCGCCTTGCCCAGCTTGGACAGGGCCGCGCCCATCTTCCTCAACTCCGAACCTTCGTCCAGGCCGGAGGCTTCGGGAATAACCGCCAGAACCTGAAGGGCATCATCCACCTCGGTCGGTTTCCCCGAGAACTCATGGTCCTGAGGCGTATCCCGAATAATGGAGAACATGCGGTCTTCAAGCAGGTACTTGTCTTCAATCTCATCGTAGAGCGTTTCCCAGGGAAGCCATTCCAGTGATTCCGGAAGTTTCAGGCGAAAATGAGCGAATTGTCGCCAGGCAATCCGGTTCCAGGCCTTCTTCACCTCCCCATAAAACAGCTCGCCCCAGAGCGGCGCCCCAATTTCAGCGCCGTCTGTTATTTTAGTCAGGCTGCCTTTCTCCAACGCCCTCAAAGCCTTGGACTCCGGTGAGTCGGGCTCCATCTCAAAGTAGAACCGACCCTCGGCGGGCTCTTCGTCATCCAGGGTGAAGCTGAGAAAATACCGCCCTCGCCTTTCCTGAAACTCCAAAACCGCATTGGCGGTGTCTCGCCCTTCAACAGCTCCGGAAAGCAGCTCCAAATCACGTTCCCCAAAATCCTTCAAACGGATTTCCGAATAGGACCGCAGCCAGGCGGGTAGATTCATCAAAAGGTGGGCCTCAACATCGGGGAGAAAAACAGGGATCAGGCGCAGGGGGTGGCGATGTTCTTCCCAATGGCGTTGCACCTTGTTTTGAATAGGTTTAGCATGATTGACCTCCGGGTCGGCGTTCCCGATAAAAACCAGCAGCGCCTCAACCCCGGCCGCGTTGTCCAGGCTGTCCTGAATCCCATAGCCTCTGGACTTGAAGAACGCCAAAACCGGGGCGAGTTGATCCTCGTCTTGTTCATGATAAGAAACAAAAAGAGTTTTATTTAAAGGGTTTGAAGGGGCTGGCTCTGGCTCTTCCTTTGGTTCGGGTTTCGGCTTGGGAGGCTCCTTCTTACTCAGGGCAAGCACTTTTTGGCCAATTTCAGCCGCCATCTCCGCCAACACCGTATTGGGATCGGGTTCTCCTGACAGGGGACCGCGCTCCCGGTTGAAAATTTGAATCTCCGTGAGCCAGGAGACCACCTGCCAGGCGCAGGGCTCAACAATCAGGGGTATCACCTGGATATGGTCCTTCACCCGCCGTTCCAGCAGCAGCGGCGCTTCCACATCCTGAATATAGTCGGAATTCAAAAACCCGGCGGACACCAGCAGAACCGCCACCGAGCAAGTGTTAAGCTCTTGGGTCAACTCCTGTTCCCAATCGGCCCCAGCCTCAATTTGGCCATCGTACCAGGTATCAATAATGCCCTGTCTTTCAAGCACCTTAA
>JBNKOV010000574.1:0-4090 GCA_050294955.1 Holophagae bacterium | reverse complement strand
AGCGCTATTTTGTGACGGGCTCCCATGCGCCATTGGCGGAATTGCCAGCGGTGAGAAGGGTCTCCCTGTTTGGGCGCAATGGATATAGAAATGTCTGTATGGTTTTCGGAAAGATGATAGCTGAAGTCTTCCAAAGGAATGGACAAACCCATGCCTCGCGCCTTGATGTATGCTTCCTTTAAAGTCCAATAATCGAAGAAACGTTCGGTATGCATCGCAGGCGGAAGCTGGTGAAGGTCGGCGACTTCTGAAGGCGAGAAAAACCGGTCCGCAATATTTATCAGATCGCCGCCGCGTTCAATATCTTCAACATCCACACCCAGTTCCCGGTCCATGACAATGCCGCATGCAATAAGACCGTCTGTATGGCTCAGATTGAAATGGATAGGCGGCGCGTTGTGGACGGCTGCAATTTGTGGACGCCCGTACTGGTTTTTCTCAAATTCCCATTGCTCAGGTTTTATTTGAGGGACATAACGAGACAGCGTGGTGCGGATCATTGCCCGAGTGATTAGGTACTGGTGGCGATGACGCTCAAAATGGAACCGCTTCTGCTGTGCGGCCTCATCCGGGTTCAGTAATTGGTGATAGCGCTGCAATAGGCTTGGGTCGGTAATTTCTTCCGGAACGGAGAAGTAGAGGTGAACTTCATCCTCTGGCAGGGCTCTGGGCGGTAAATTCATAGGGGTCTCAGTCATCACGCTTCCTCGGCAGCTTTAAGCACGTTGTTCATGGTGGTCTGGTCTCGTCCAAACTGGTTCACACATGGCAGAGCAATGGACTGGGAGTTTTTGTCGAGGGCGTATTTCACAAAGGTGCTCAGGGTGCCTGCGGGTCCCAGATCGATATAAAGGTAGGAATCTTCCGACTCCAGTTTTTGGACGGTCTCATAAAACGGTACGGGGTTGCGGATGACGTTGTAGATATGGTCGCCTGTTAATGCGGGCAGAGGACCTTTGTTGAAAGAAGAGATGACCGGGGTCTGCAACGGGTTCAGATTGTCTATAGCTTTGCAATGGGCCTCTATGGGCTCGATAAGAGGGGAGTGGAAGCCATGGCTGATAGGCAGTATTTGGGTGGTGATTCTCTCATTTCGAAGCGTTTCGTCTATTTTTTCAAGAATGGGACGACGACCGGTTACTACAAAGTGATTGGCAAAATTGTGTCCGGCCAGCCAGGTCTCGGAAAAAAGCTCGGGACGTTGTTCCCGAATTTTTGGGTCATGCAGCACCGCCATCATGCCTGCGTTCTCGGTTTGAGCTTCCAGCGCCTTGGCCTGGTTGACGATCATGGTCAGTCCCGCCTCTAAACTGGTTGCGCCCGCAATTATGGCGGAGATGTACTCACCCAGACTATAGCCCAATAACATGTCTGGAAGAACGCCGCGATCAATGACGCATTTGGTCATGCTGTAGGAGAAGCTGACAATGGCGGGGTGGGTGTAGAGGGTTCGGTCGAAAAGATCGTACTTGCTTGTTCGTTCTTTGTAAATGAGGTCTACAAGAGACGCGCCTATCTGAGGAGCTACAATTTCGTCGCATCGGCGAAACCAATGGCTAAAAGTTTCGTCGGTCTCAAAAAGCTGTTTTCCCATGTGAAAATACTGGGCGCCCTGCCCGGAGTACATGAAAACAATTGGTTTGGTCATGAACAGTCCTCATCTCTTTGATCATAGACAGGCCGGGGTTGTGGCCTGAGCTAGCCGTCCTCCGGGTCTCCGTTCAGATTGTAACGCGGGCACGGGGTTGCGAGCAACCATTGTATTGGCGTGTTTAGGGAAAAGGGAATGTATCATGTTTCTGTGATACAGGGGGATAGGCATATCGGGATTGTTTGCGGCCAGAGGCCTTTTGTTGTTGAACAATTGGTCGATTACGTTTAGCATGTTGGATCTGCTGTTTTGTGCCATACTATTAGGCGATATGCGGTCGTATTGCCTGAAAGCAAGTGCAAAATCAGCGTATCTTCTAAAATTCAGATCTTCTGCACTCAGATCACGTATACCAGTTGTTGGAGGTTGCGCCCTTGGGTTTATTGGCATTTCTTCTTGTTTTGGTTCCCCTGGTTGTTATTCACGAACTTGGTCATTTCATCATGGCCAAATTGGGGGGAATTCGCGTTACTCGATTTGCCGTTGGCTTTGGCAAAACCCTGTTCAGCTTCCACTACAAGGGGACGGAGTATTGTTGGAATCTTCTGCCCTTTGGCGGTTATGTGGACTTTATGGGCGAATTGGTCTACACCAATGAGATTCCGGAAGATGTGGCCCACTTCTATAATCGTCCCAAATGGCTGCGTTTCCTGGTTCTCGTTATGGGACCCTTGTTTAACCTGATCCTCGCCTTCCTTATTTTTTGGGGCGTTTTCTGGGCGAGGCCCTTTAAAGCTCCGGTTTACAAGTTCGACACCTACACCGTGGGCGCTGTGGCCCCTGATAGCACCGCTGCCGAAGCTGGGCTTCAGGCAGGGGATCGCATTCTTTCCATTAACGGGGAACCGGTTGGGGATGTCGAATCGGTTCACGAGTTTTTACTGATCAATCCCGGTCAGGTTGCGGATCTTGTGGTTCAGCGCGGGGATTCTAAGCAAAATATCCAATTTAAAGTAGAAAAAGACTATGTGGAAGGTCACGGTATTATCACCTTTGCGCCTTCTTCAAGGGCCATGGTGGATTGGGTCAAACCAGAAATGGCCGCAGCTCGGGCGGGTCTTACCGCTCCTGCCGTTGTGACCCAGCTCAATCAGAAACCTGTGAATGTGTTCCAGATTGTGCCAGCTATTTTGCGAGAAAGCACCTCGTCTTTTACGCTCGATTCATCGCAGGGACCCATTCCCGTCAATCCCCGTTGGTCTTCCAGTCGTGGTTGGGCATTTGATTTTCACCTGGAGCCCCAATTTGTGGAAGGTTCATGGAGCCCTACAGGTTATGCTTTTAAATACGACGACCTGGCGGCTCGGGCGAGCGCCAGTGAAGGACTTCCTTTTCAATTGGATGCGGGCCAGCTCATCTTTTCTTTCACTCCCAGTCCTGTTGATGAAGGATGGTCATTTTCTGTAGGGATCACTTTTGATCCAGGGCTAGAAGGCCATAAGACCTTTCGTCTCTACGATCAGGAACACACCTACGATGAACTGGTGGCAAGGGTTGAAAAGGCAGGTGCGAAACCCTTGTCTCTTACTTTGGAAGGCAGAGACGAACCGCTTCTTATTACACCGGAGTGGGATGAAAATCATTGGATGGTTGGCATCTCATTTGCCGCGGAATATCAAGAACGGGACCTTGATTGGAAAGGCGCTTTTTTCCAAGGCTGGAATTCTTTTAAGCGAAATTCAACACTCATTTATGAAAGCGTTCGCAAGCTGATTATTGGGGAGTTGCCCTTAAAATCTCTTTCCGGTCCTGTTGGCGTGGCCCGAGTTGCTGGTCAGGCAATGGACGCTGGTCTGCTTCCCTTTATTATGCTTATGGCTATTCTCAGTCTGAATTTGGGGTTGCTCAACCTATTGCCAATTCCTGTTTTGGACGGCGGCGAGATTTTTGTGCTCCTGGTGGAGTGGATTTCTCGCAAAGATTTTAGCCTAGCCACCAAGATGCGCATCAAGATGGTTGGCTTCTTCTTCATCATCGGGCTCATGGGCATTGTGCTTGTTACTGACGTCATGAAGGTTATTAACTCACTGCCTGGCTAGGTCGGGGGTTGGTCGGTCCGCCACTGCAGGAGGATCATGGCGGCTGCCGGGATGGTCCAGATATGGTCTGAGCCAATCTCTTGGAGGACTCTTGAGTCCAGGCGCACCTTTTCCTCTACCTCATTCACGTCGGTGAAATGTTGAAACAGGAGGCGCGTTTCGTTCACGGATTTGGCTTGCACCGTCATTCGAAACGTGAAGGGTTTTTGAGGGTGTGTGTTGAATAGAACGAGGGACCGTGTATCTCCATTTTTAAATGCAAACGCCCTGAGTTTTGGCTCCGGATTTGGCGCGCCACGCCATGAGATGCTTGTCATGTCGCCGCTGAGCGCTTTATTGCAGAGTTGCATCGCCAGAAATTGAGGACGCTTCCGTTTTGTGGGTCTCAGGTCTCGAACGG
>JBNKOV010000573.1:0-4091 GCA_050294955.1 Holophagae bacterium | reverse complement strand
CATCTCACCTGCAACATAGAAGTTAAAGCCGATTAAGCCGGTCAACCCGAACAGATCGCTCTGTTCGGGTTTGTCCTGCTACTTAAAACAGATTTTGAACACCTTGTCGTAGCTGTCCACGAAATGGGCCGTAATGCCCTTTTTCAGGAAATCGGGCAGCTCCATGAAATCCTTTTTATTGGATTCAGGGAAGATGAGCGTGGTGCATTTCACCCTTCGGGCCGCAATGGTCTTCTCCTTCACCCCGCCAATGGGCAAGACACGACCGGTGAGGGTCAACTCGCCCGTCATGGCCAGGCTGGCTGGAACGGTTTTGCCCAGGATCAAGGACATCAGGGCCGTGGCCATGGTAATGCCTGCGGAGGGACCATCTTTGGGCGTGGCGCCCGCTGGCACGTGGAGGTGGATGAAATGATCGTCAAAGAATTTGGGATCACAGCCGTAATGAGCCAACTGGGACATGACGAAGGAATAGGCGATTTCCGAGCTTTCAACCATCACCTCGCCGAGCTGACCCGTTTGCTTCAGCCCCTTGCGCTTACTCTTAATGGCCGTTGCCTCAATCTGCAACGTGGCCCCGCCCATGCTGGTCCAGGCCAGACCCGTAATAATGCCAGGCGCCGCAGCGAGACGCTCGTCGGCCAGGAATGGGGGATGACCCAGATAGGTCTCCAACTCACCGCTTTTCACCGTAATCGCGCCCTTGTGGCCGGAAACCATTTTCAGAGCCGCCTTGCGGAAGATCTTCTTGATATGCTGTTCCAGACGCCGCACGCCCGCCTCGCGAGCGTATCCGTCGATCATCTTCACCAAAGCCCTTTTGGGAATGGTCAACTTATCCGGCTTGACGCCATGGCTCTCCGCAGCCTTGGGAATGAGGTATTTTTTGGCAATGCCCAGCTTCTCTTCCAGAATGTAGCCGGAAAGCCGGATCACCTCCATACGGTCAAGAAGCGGGCTGGGAATGGTGTCAAGCTGGTTGGCGGTTGAAATGAACAGCACCTGAGACAGATCGAAGGGCACGTCCATGTAGTGGTCCACAAAACTGGCGTTCTGTTCTGGGTCCAGCACCTCCAGCAGCGCAGAGGCGGGATCGCCGCGGAAAGACGCCCCAATTTTGTCGATCTCGTCCAGCATGATCACTGGATTGGCGGTCTCTACCGTTTTCAGGGCCTGAATGAATTTGCCGGGCATGGCCCCGATATAGGTGCGGCGATGGCCCTTAATCTCGGCCTCGTCGCGCATGCCGCCCAGGGAGAAGCGATAGAACTTGCGGTTCAAGGCCCGGGCGATGCTGCGACCCACAGAGGTCTTGCCCACGCCCGGAGGTCCGGACAAGCACAAAATAGAGCCCGTAATACTGCCCTTCAACTTGCCCACAGCCATAAATTCCAGAATGCGCTCCTTCACGTCTTCCAGGCCGTAATGGTCCTCGTTTAAGATGCGGCGGGCGCGTTTCAGATTGTAATTGTCCTTGCTGTAGACGCCCCAGGGCAGCACCGTTAGCCAGTCCAGATAGTTCCGGCTCACATTGTACTCCGGAGAGACAGGCTCCAGGGTTTTCAGCTTGTCAATTTCCTCGTTCAAGACCCGGGTGGCTTCTTTATTCATCTTGAGCTTTTTTGCCCGCTGCAGGAATTTCTCCACTTCGGAGGCCTTCCCTTCTTTCTCCAGACCCAGCTCGCGCTTAATGGCCTTCAACTGCTCGCGCAGGAAGAATTCCCGCTGGTTGTCCGCCACCTTGTCTTCAATCTGCTTGGATATTTTGTGCTGGATCTTGGTAAGCTCCAGCTCCTTCTTGAGCAGGATGAGCACCTTGTCGATCCGTTGCCGCAAATCGAAGGTGGCCAGGATATCCTGAAGCTCCTCGCCGTCCGCCGTGGTGATGCTGGCCGCCAGATCCGTGAGCCGTTCAGGATCGTCCATGGAGGAACGGTTGAGAAACATTTTGATCATTTCAAACTGGAGCGGGTTCACCTGCACCAGCTCTTTGAGGGTGGAGACGATGGCCATGGAATAGGCTTTAAGATCCTGGTTCTTCTCGAAATTGGTGGTGTGGCGGTATTTAACGTGAGCCACCAGAATTTTGTCTTTCTTGAAGAAGTTGGTAATGGTAAACCGCTCTTTGCACTCCAACAACACGTGAACGGTTTGTTGGTCGGTGTGAATCACCTTGAGAATTTGAGCCGCAACGCCAACCTCGTGGAGGTTGTCCGGTTCATTGCCCCCTTCATGGTCTTTCACCAGGATGAGGCCTATGGCCTGGCTGTTGCTTTCCACCGCCGCCTTGAGCGCGGCGTAACCCTCGTCCGTATTGATGGCGAGAGGAACGGGAAGTCCTGGGAAAAAAGGCCGGGGTTTAATGGGCAGAATGAACAGCTCGGTGGGCAGCACCTCGGAGGCGACAACAATGCCCCCTTCCCTGCTGCTCTTCTCGTTTTCGGGTGTTTCTTCAAGTGGTTGATCCGTTGATTTAGACATGCCTTACAACTCCTGAAATAGCGTATTGGTATACTTCATACGCAACAACGGTCTAAAGGGTTACCGCAATTCCCATCCGATGTTTCACCCCTTATTTTACACTCCCGGAGCCCAAGGAATCCACCGATTTCGGCCCTGTTCGCCGGGTTTTTACCAGAAAATTAGAAAAGGGGACCGACGGATCTATAATCCTAAATTAAGCCGTAATTATCCACAACAGGGAAGCATGGGACTGGATTAATTTCCATGTTATTGCTATTTTAGCTGGATTTCCCTATCGGCATTCCCTTATTATTTATTTACCATACTTGCCTTCTGAGGGAGGTTGCTCAAGCATGTCGGCAAAACCGTGGCCCATTCGCAGAAAAGTTGAACGTATTGGACGAGAACTTCTCCCAGAAAACCTGAGATCCTTCACCATGATTCTGGCCTCCGGCAAGATGACCGTTGTATCCACTTACGACGCCAGCACCTACGGGCTTGGCCTCACCGTTCCCCTCAAGGCGGAACTCATGAAGGGCCAGACTCATGTCTCCCTCTACCCCGAAGACGACAGCTTCTGTCTCGACGGCTACGTGGTGTTTGTCATTCCCGACGGCGCGGGGCGTTGTCGTGTCGGCGTTCAGTTCGGTCGTCTCCAGTCCGGCGAAAAATACCTGGAAATCCTGCCCACCCGCGACGAGGAATAACGGGGTTTTGCCCCGACTTACGGGATAAATCCTACAGAACGCGCATTTCGGGTTGTTTTATCCCATTAACTGGGTTACAAGGGTTACTGACAGACGCCCGGGTTGTCAGCGCGCCTCACCAACCTTTCCCGGTCCTTGCGGTTTCATGAAATATTTTTCCCTCAAACGCATTAAGAAAGAAATCCTCCAATCCAGTTCCTCCCCCAAGATAACGGCTCTGTCTATGGGAATTGGCGTGGCCCTCGCATTTGGCCCCATTCCGGGATTGCATTTGATAACCTTCTTTATTATCAACAAGTTGTTTAAGTTGAATCCCGTGGTTATGTTGTTGGGCATTCTGTGTCACAATCCCTGGACCATGATCCCCATTCACCTGCTCGGCCTGTTCCTGGGCGATCTCGTGCTCTACCAGGGTCTGGTCTCCACGGAGCAATTCAAACTCTTTCCCTGGGGCGAGTTGGGGTTCAGCACCCTGTTCAGCGGTCCCTTTTGGAATCTGAACGGGCCGCTGCTGCTCACCTTCCTCAAACCCTTCCTGGTAGGCTCTACCTTTTCCGCAATCATCTTTGGTTTTTCGAGTTACTATCTCACGTTCAAGATTTGCAGTCGATCTCAAATTAAGGAGAAATTTTAATGTCCCACACTACCTCATTAGGCGAACTGGAAATCTTTGAGAAGGCGGAGTTTGAGCAGGCTGGCATTAAGCTGCTGTCCTTATGCTTGGAGCTGTTAAAGGATCATCAGATCGTGCTGCTGCCCAATAGCAACGGCATTGCCCGGCTGGTGAACCTGTTGCATTGGGATGTTTCTCAAAATTTGGAGTATGTGGACGGCGAGGGCGTGTATGCGGATCAGGTCGTGCATTTCGCGGTGCATCACGTGATGGCCCGACACGAGGCCTGTCACAATCCCAAAGGCATG
>JBNKOV010000572.1:0-4092 GCA_050294955.1 Holophagae bacterium | reverse complement strand
GGTCGCACAACATTTATTTCCAGTCATTGGGGACATTCTGGCTAGCATCGTGGATGAGCTTGCACACGGAACACCAGAACACACGGATCTGGAAACCGGAACGGTGGGCAATATATTTCTAGGTGTCTAGATTTATAATATCTTCAAGATACAAGATTATCAGAATCGAACCGCTTCATTTCCAGCCAAATCTGACAGAATACAAATATTGATCATTATTTTAATGTGATTCGTCTCCTTTAAGCGGTTATGATAAAGAGTGTGGGCCTACTTTAGAACTGACTTAAAATATTGTGTTTAAGTTATTTTATTCGATAAATGGGAGCTAACTTTCAAACCGTATCTCATTCTTTTTGCTCTATTTCCAATGGCAGGGAACCATTCTACCTTTGGTGGCGATGGCGACTCAGGTCGCGCTGATGTAAGATTCCATCACCTTGGTTTTGAAGAAGGGCTTTCGCAGAACTCGGTTTGTGTGATCCATCAGGACCGATTTGGTTTAATGTGGTTTGGCACTCAGGACGGACTGAACCGGTTCGACGGCAACGAAATTGTGGTGTTTCGTCAGAACGAGGGCGATCTTCGTCTCTCCGACAATTGGGTTTGGGATATCCACGAACAGCCCGATGGGGATCTTTGGATCGGCACCCTAAACGGCGGGTTGAATCGCTATGATCCTGTTAGAGAGCGTATGACCGCGTATATGCACAGCGATAATCCCAGGAGTATTAGCGGGAACCATGTGCAGACCATTTTAGGCGATAGTCGGAGTCGGGACACGCTATGGTTGGGGACGGGCAGTAGTGGGTTAAATAAGCTGACTATTTCGACCGGGTTATTCGATAGTTTCAAGCACGACCCTGAGAACCCCCAAACAGTTCGGAGCAATGTGATTCTTGCTTTATACGAGGACCAGCGCGGCAATATGTGGGTGGGTTCCGATACGGGACTCGATTTATTCGATAGGGAAACAGGTATCTTTACCCATCACCCGGTGGAAGGGAAGATTTGGGACATGCTCAGCTTGAAAAGCAGTCCCGACATGCTTTGGGTGTGTACCAGAACCTCCGGTTTGATTCGATACAATGTAAAGACTGGTGAGAAGAAGGTATATCCCGATGGGACCCATAGGCCGGGTGATCTGAAAACCCGACTGATCACTTCACTTCTGGAAGACGAAAGGGGTCAGCTCTGGGTAGGGACGCGCAACGGGCTCTACCGGTACATGGCCGAAACCGACTCCTTTGAATGGCACGTTTATGACCGGAGCAACCCCAACGGGCTTGCGGAAGAGGCGGTTATTTCCCTCTTCCAGGATCGGATGGGCCTGATTTGGGCAGGTTCGATCATTGGGGGAGTAAGTTATTGTGATCCCAATGCCTTCGAGTTCCGTCACTTTAGCGGTGACGCCAATTTCGCCAGTGGACCCGGCTCCAATAATATCCGGTCATTTGAGGTAGATCGAGAGGGTCAATTATGGGTTGCCTCTCTAGAAACGGGCATCAGTGTTTTTGATGAGTCCATGGCGTCGGCAACCCATTACCGTCACGACAGCGAAGACCCCAACAGTCTGAGTTCCGACAGAGTGAACTGTGTTCGCATGGGACCGCAAGGAGATATTTGGGTCGGAACCATGAATGGTGGTGTAGAACGGTTCGATAAAGATCTGGCTGGTTTTGTGAAATATCCCTTTGGAGACCATCCGGACGCCGGAGACGCTTCCGTCATTGTGTTGGCTCATGACGCGGATGAGCCCAATCATGTCTGGGTTGGTGGTTTTACCAACGGCTTGAGCCGCCTTTCCAAAGATACAGGGGAATATGAGTTTTTTCGGCATAATCCCAGTGATCCCAGTAGTATTTCCGACAACATGATTACGTGGATTTTAGATGAGGGCGATCAATTTCTCTGGGTTGCAACCATGCGGGGCGGCTTGAACCGTCTTAACAAAGAAACCGGTCAATTCTCCCGGATGATGCACCATCCCAATAAACCGCAGTCCATTAACCATAATTGTGTGAACAGTGTATATAGAGATAGCTTTGATCGGCTTTGGGTCGCCGCAGCCAATGGCCTTGACCTTTATGAAAATAGAGGGTTTCGGCATTTTACCACCAGGGACGGGTTGCCCAATAATTACGTGTATGGCGTTCTAGAAGATGAGTCTGGCGTCTTGTGGATCAGCACCAACGACGGCTTGTGCCGCTTTGATCCGGCCCGGCGGTCCTTTGATCATTACGACATGAGTAATGGTCTGCCAACCAATGAGTTTAATCGCGGCAGTTTCTTGGAACACCCCAGTGGACAGTTGTTATTTGGCTGCATCAGGGGATTTGTCGCCTTTCGTCCCGAGAACATCGGCCAGCGGGCCAGGCAACCTCTGCTTTCTACAGTTGGCTTCACCCTCAACAACAAGCGAGTGACGCCTGGGGGTGATGGGTCTCCCATTCAGCAATCCCTGCTCGTTGGCGGCGATGTTTCCCTTACCCCCTCACAGAGGGACTTCTCCTTCGAATTTGCTGTCATGGACTATCTTCAACCCTCGGCCAATCGCTATGCATGGCGTCTCAAACCCTACAATTCACAGTGGGTTGAAAGCAGTGCCAAAAAACGTTACGGGGGATACACCAACCTGGACCCCGGCAATTATGTTTTTGAGGTGAAGGGCGCGGGTAGAAACAGGGTGTGGAGTGAGGTTTCCTCCTACAAGGTTCGCATTCTACCAGCGCCATGGCAGACCTGGCAGGCCAGAAGCTTTTTTGCGCTGGTTGCTCTTTTGATCATTATCTACTTTATTCTGCGCCAGAACCGCAGGCTCGATTTGGAAAATAAGCGCAATAACGAACTGGAGCGTCAGGTCATGGAGCGGACCATGAGCCTGAAACAGAAAAACGAGGAGCTGCGCAATATTGACCGCACGGTGGAGTCTATCAATAGTGAAATTGATCTCAATGGCGTTCTGGAGACCCTTGTGAAGCAGGGGGTTCAGCTTCTTCCCCAGGCCCAGAGAGGCGGGTTGTTGGTTAAAAATGGGGAGGATCAATGCTTCCGATGCACCGCCACGGTGGGTTATGACCCAGAGGCCGTGGCGCGGATTGTTCTCTCAGATTTGGAAGTGACGCTATTAACCCAAAATGCCATGACATCTCTTGACGATAATCTGTATCTTGCGCAAAAATTGGATCCCGCCAAATTTCCCGAAGGGTTTAAGTTGGAGTCCAAGTCCATTGCGGCCATGTGGCTAAACCTTTTTGAAGAGAACGACACCATTCTCTTCCTGACCAGTCTGAAGGAGTGCGCGTTTAATGAATCCGATCTCCACACCCTGGCCAGGTTGAGGGTGCATGGTCTTTCCGCTTTGACCAAGGCCCGATTACTCAAAGAGTTGAAAGACAAAACCGAGGCCATTCTTGGGGCGCAACAGCAGATGGTGATTCAGGAGAAAATGGCGGCTCTGGGTTCCTTAACTGCTGGGATTGCCCATGAAATCAACAATCCCTCAAATTTTGCCCTGGGCGGCGCTCAAAGTTTGGAACGAGAGCTGGAGCGGTTCCGTGATTTTCTACTCAACCTTTTAGACGACGATGAGGCCTCCTTTGGAAAGGAATTCGAATCCAGATTGGCGCCGCTGTTTCAGTATGCGTCCATCATCAAGGAAGGCTCGACCAGGATCACGGAAATCGTTCGAGACCTGAATACCTTTTCTTATGAACACAAGGGTCACCGGGCCGAAATTGTTTTAAACGAGCATATTCAAGCCGTAGTGAATCTGGTCGGCAGTGAATTTAAAAAGCGCATCCAGTTTCATTTGGAAATGAAAGATGCATTGGTCGTTGAAGTGTCCCCCTCAGAGATAAACCAGGTGATCCTAAATCTAATCAATAATGGATGTCAGGCTATCTTGGATAAAATCGATGGAAAGGGTGAAGGAGGGACCGGCAACATTTGGATCAGAGCTTTTGTTGAAGGTCGCGAGGCTGTGTTTCAGGTGCAAGATGATGGGTGCGGCATGCCTGATAGCCTGAAGCGCAAAATCTTCGAGCCCTTTTTCACAACGAACAAAGTGGGATCGGGCACCGGGCTGGGTTTAGC
>JBNKOV010000571.1:0-4123 GCA_050294955.1 Holophagae bacterium | reverse complement strand
AAGGCGTTGATCTCCTGGCTTTTGTGAGCAGTCTTTGGCAATTTTCAAAAACAGTTCAGCTACTTCCCTGGCGCGCTCTATTTGGTCCGCATGTCTATGAATATGCATGGTCTGGGTAAGTGGCGGCAAGAACCCACTTGCCCGGGCTGCTCGTTCCAGGATCGTCAACATGGTTTTAGTTCCCAGAAAATCTGATTTTAACGCCTTCAATTCGTCTTCTTCAACAAATGCCAACACGGCGTTGCAAACCACCCCCAAGTACCGAACTATAGGGTCTTCTTCACTTCTGTCTTTTTTACCATGCAAATTCTCAAAGAAGGTGGTGAGTGTCTCCAGGATCAGGGTCTGTAAGCTGCTCCGTTTCATTCCCATGTGATAAGCCAGGGTTTGAAAGATCAATTCTGCACCCGAAGCGTGCAAGAAATGAAGACGCGGCGGTCTGCCTGCGGTCACCATATAAGAACGCCCCAGAGCTTCATCGGCGGGAGACAGTGGAAATAAACTGGGTGGCGGGGCCAGCTCGAACTGGGCCAGGGCGGCAATACGCAATAACGCCTCGGATTCCAACGATCGCTTCTTAAAATATCGGACGGCGCATAGCTCTAGCCAATGCTCGTGATCCAACCCATCTATGTCCAAAGCCCTGGCACAACTTTCCATCAATTCGTCTAAAAGATAGAGGTTCCCACCACTCAAGGCTTTCAAACGCGAGAACCGCTGGGGCGAGAGATGTTCAAAATCGGGCCTGCGAAACGACAGAAACGCCTTTAAACGGGCCTCTGTATTTTGGAATTTAATGAAGGCCTCTTTTCCGGCCAGTTCATTCCGTAAATCCACAACATCACCGGGCTCATCGTCCCCCGAAGGCACGGAACGACTGAGGAACAACACATTCATGCGCGAACTGTCAAGTTTGTGGGTTAAACGATCAGCCAACCTATCCACCAAACCCATATTGGCATGACAATCGTCAAAAATAAAAACTGCTGGAAGGGCGCTGCGTTGATCAATTCCCACCAATAGCTGGTTTATTGTTATGTCCTCGGTAAGGTTGACGTAGAACACCCGTCTGCGGCTATCCTCAAATGTCAGCGCCCAATGCAGGCAATGGGTTGTTTTCCCAGTCCCAGGCATACCCTCTACCCATGTCATGGAGCTATTTTGGGCGGATTGATCTAGCGCCTCGTTGTATTCTTCGTCCTGAAATATGCCGGATTCTGCACGTTTGAAATAGGCCTCGATCATTTTTGAAGCTTTTATCTCTGGGGAAACCGGAATGAACAGGTCTATCACCCAATCTGCCTCATCACAGAAAAATTTTGCGTGCTGGGGTGAAAAATTGGACGAAACCAGTTCAGGACTTTTCCTTAAAAAGGTATCGAAGGTAGAGCGATCCCAGTAATGAAGTTCAATGCCTTGCACCTCGAACTTTTTATACCAGGCGAACCATTCCTCTTTTATCTTGCGATCCTTCATAGGCTGTGAACACAGAAAAAAGAAGTCTTTGGGTTTAGGAAGGTCTTGCCTGCCCAGCCATTCCGTCTCAAATTTTTTCAGGTAGGTTTTCAGTTCGCCAGTTGTGAGTTCTTTCCCGAGATTTTTGCATTGATAAGCCAAAAGCCGATCTTTTTCTCTCCCAAGGATATCGACGCCGTATTGGGCCTGGCCATTTTTACCGAAATGGTGAGGGTCTTTACCTTCGCTGGAAAGAATTTCGTAGCACAAGCGCTCGAATCCGGGGCCGCCAAGAGAGGTGTACGGCAAACTTTGATTGCCGATATTAAAAGGGATGCCTTCAATAACAGCAGGAAAGTTGCTACGAAGATGGGGGGCGTCATCTCCTCGATTTAAAAGCGTTTCAATAATCCCGGTCACCCAGACTCCTTGCCGATTAATCTCATGATCCTCATTTTGCTTTGGGGGCGTGTCAACGCTGGATCGACGATTACATTTTAAATCGGTTGGCTGCGGGAAAACATGAGCTTAGGCGGGATTTTGAAGAAACAGCAGCCGTGGTGTTGATGAACTGCGATTCCAGGTAGATGCGCTCTGGTTGCACATGCAGGCGGTCTTTAGCCCAGAGGTTCGCCTTGTCTTTTTTGGTTTCTAGGGTTGGCAGGCAAGGCGCCGGTTGTCAATTGCTTCATGACCCCCTGCCTGCCTCATATTTTTATTTTTCTGTGTTTTCGTTTTGTCGATACACAGTTTCCAGAATTTGTTTTGTGAAAGTTCCGGGCTCCACGAACTGGTTAAAGACCGGAAGTCTTTCGGCCCCGCTGGGATAGGTAGCGTATTCGCCGTCAAGAAGAACCTGGTGCATCTCGCTACGCAGACCATAAGTCTTGCCGTCCGGGTTGGGTCCGAGAAAAAACAACCGCTGTTCTCCCTCTTTTGGGTTAAACAAATCCAAGTTTCGCAATTCCTGGTCATGGTCTTGGAAGAGACGTAGAATCCTCGGCTGGCCTTTTTCACCATTGCCATCGTCTTTAAAGACGTGGGCCACCTGCAGTTCGTAGTCGATTATCTCCCGGCCCAAAATAACCCCGCTTTCGACCTCTATCTCCTTACGTTGTTCTGCATTTTCATCATAACCGTAGAAAATAGATTCATTTACAACAGGACCTAGCCATGCCAGGACAATGAATTCGGACTCACCAACCAAAGTATCCATTGACTCTGGTCCAGGTATCATGACCGTCGTTGATTGGGCTGGTTTTTCCTCATAGCTGAGGTTATGACCCATTTTGAAACCGAAAACACCCACCGCGATGGCCAGCAAAATCCACACTGTGCTTTTCATGCATCTCCCCCTTAATACCACGTATTGATGCCGGTTATTTCATTGCGTTGAAGTGTTGACGGTTTGTCTGAACATGAATAGGCTTTCTTCATGACCGTTGGAATGTCACAAAGAAGGTGACCCAGTCCCAAAACATGTCCAAACTCGTGAAGCACAACAAAATCTGTTTCCGTTACATAATAATTGTAAAAAGTATTGAAGTCCACATATCCATAATGCGCTTTTTTGTTGGTTTCATTACAGTTGCCAGTAATTTGGCCCGAAGCGAGTGAACAGGGTTCGTCCATATCATTGAACAAGGTCACCCGGCCAGCCCAACCACTTAACCCGAAATTAGCTCCAGTAACCTGAACTTCTACCGGACCGTAGACTGGGTTGCTTACGGATACTACTGTTCGGGTGTTGTATTCGGTAATGGCTCGGTCAATAGCGTCGTCGTAATGGTCGGTATAAAATCGCCAGAATGAGAATCCGGAGCGATAAAATTGGTAGATTTGAACCGCGCGAGTCTCGCTTCCTCCTACAACCATGCCTGCTAGCAGGGATGAGATGAAAATGAGGAATAAAGCCAGACCTTTTCTTTTTGTCATGGTAATTGACATGGTCTCCTCCAAAAGGGAATTGCACCTGGGGTTAATCAAAGAGTGTTTGACAACATCGGGCATTGAGAAATCTTTGCACAGTGGGTTTTTCCAGTCAATGATAAAAAAATAAAACGGTTCCTTCTGTGTTTCAGGTTACATAGACGGGGTCCATTCAAGGTTTATGGATCTTCCATCTGGGGTGATTTGGGTTTCACCAAGAGTTTTGGGTCCAGAGATTCTCCGTTTAGGGATTCTAGGAAAGCCGCGAGGTCTAATTGTTCGGCTGAGGTCAGGTTCAACGGGGTCAGGAGGGGATCTTGGTGATGTCCTGGCAGAATTCGATTTTCCAGGTTATTGTAAAAATGAATGACATCCTCTAAACTGGCCAACTGACCCTGGCTCATGTAGGGCGGCGTTTGGGCTACATTCCTCAGGCTCGGTGTTTTAAAGGCGCCCCATTGTTCAGGGGATTGGATGAGGAATTTGATATTTTGAGCCCTTTCACTGGTTGGATCGTCGCTGAAGCGGCTCGCTGAATTGAAGGGATTGGCCAGGAGTTTTTTCACTCCGGCGTATCGTCCGGAATCGTTGAGCGGTCCGCCATTTAAGGTTGTAACGCCTGTATTGTGAAACTCCATGTCTGTAAAATTGGGTCCGGAATGGCAAAACCTGCATCTCGCCTTGCCAATAAAAAGCTTCAGACCCCTTTGCTGGGAACTGGTGAGCGCGGCTATTTTTT
>JBNKOV010000570.1:0-4128 GCA_050294955.1 Holophagae bacterium | reverse complement strand
ATGAGCGAACCTCCATCTGAAATTAGAACCTAATACACGCTTTTCCAGCTACTTGAAATTTGAATGAAAATTTGGCCAGATAGATTCGGCTGATTGAAGATTGAACCATTCCCATACGGTCATGTCATCCCGGAAGGACAGGCCAGGGGCAATCCAGGATTTCCCTCGTGACGACCCCTGGCAAATGGTAAAATAGCCAGGGGGTTCGACTATGGATGAGAGCGTAATCCGCAGCATGGCCAAATGGCCCGACACGCCTGCCGTTTTTGGTTGGTTGGAGTTGGATATGCGGGGTCGATGGCTGTTGAAGGGCCGCGCCGTGAACCTTCCGCAATCCCTGGCCTTTATCAATCAGAACTACGGGGGCGATGATCAGGGACGCATGTTTTTTCAAAACGGCCCGCAGCGGGTTTTTGTAACGCTCTCCTACACGCCGTGGGTCTACAAATTTGACGCCTCCCGGCGTTTGCACACCCACACAGGTCTTCTAACCTCTTGTATTTCAAGCGCCTGGCTGGATGAAGATGGCATTTTGATCCTGGTCTCGGAGCACGGACCAGGCGTGGTGCGAGACCAGGACCTGGCCCAAATGTCGGAACATTTCACCGACGAAAAGGGCCAATCGCTCGGCCTGGAAGACATAGAAAAAGCTTTGACCAGCCATCTTGAGGACGCCTCGCTTTATTTATGCCTGCAGGATGAGATCATCAAAGTTCAACCCCTCATGAGGTCAGAGGCTCCCCAAAAATTCGGGTACCAGACCCGACCAACGCCAAACGCAGACTAGAAGAGACAAAGACTGGTGAAATACAGGCCCTACGAAAAAACGCACAAGTCCAGGCATTCTAAAACTATACATTAGAACCCATTAGCGCTGCGAACCAGGCCAGAATAGGGGCAACGGGAAAAAATAGACAGGCATACAACAATTTCCCCTACCGTATTTGTGACTGAACTATGATATGATACGCCAATATATACCGGTTTTCTATTTATTACAAACAAGGAAATCCACATGACGAGCCCCGAAAAGCCCCTGATCCTGGCCATTGATGATAGCCCGCTCAACCTGGACATTCTCAAGGAATACCTTGCCAGAGAAGGCTTTCGGGTTATCGCATTCCATCGGGGCTCCGATGCGCTTGACCATGTCAAACTGGAAAAGCCCGATCTCATTTTGCTGGATATCACCATGCCCGAAATGGACGGCTACCAGGTTTGTGAACAGCTGAAGCGCGATGAGGCCACGGCTCCCATCCCGGTCATTTTTGTAAGCGCGCTTAATGATGCGGCCGACAAGGTCAAGGCCTTCGACTCAGGGGGCATAGATTTTATCGTTAAGCCGTTTCAATTCGAAGACCTCACGCGTCGCATCCGCAACCACCTGATTATCAGCCAACAAAGGAGAATGCTGGAAGAGCAAAACCTGCTGAAGGATCGGTTCATGAAGATCGCCGCCCACGATCTCAGGAATCCTCTAATGGGCATCATGACCAATGCTGAGCTATTGGAGCTGGATTTCCCCGAGGTCATGAAAGACCAGGACGCCGCAGAGGTGGTGAAAGAGATTCGTCGTTCCGCCCAGGCCATGGAAGAAATCATTAACGACTTTTTGGACGTTCAGGCCCTGAACAATGAAGCCCATTTTGAAACCTGCCAATTCAACCCGGTCCCAATCATAGATCAGGTGGTGAACCAGAACAAGTCCATCGCGGCACGTAAAAATATCTCGATCCAGCTCATTACAGAAAGTCCACGTCCCCTGGTTGAAGCCAATCCCTCTCGACTCCATCAGGTGGCCACCAACTATATTTCCAATGCGGTGAAATACAGCCCCAAAGGCTCTCATGTTGAGGTGTTCATTAATAACGGCGAGCGATTCCGCCTGGAAGTCCATGACCAGGGGCCAGGCATTCCCGAAGAAGAACGCCCCCTGTTATTCAAGGAGTTTCGCAGTTTGTCCACCCAACCCACCGGCGGAGAAAAAAGCGTGGGACTGGGTCTCTGGGCGGTTCATAGCCTGGCGGGCGCCATGGGCGGCAAAGTGGGAGCCTTGTTTCCGTCCAATGGCGGCTCCATTTTCTGGTTCGAATTACCTTTATGCGAATTGTCTTAATACTCTAAGTTTTCCCCACGCAATCGGTTTGCAATAATTTCCCACCCATGACTACACCTGGGTGACGGAAAAACCGAATAGTTGGTTAAAGCAGGTCAAGGCGCGTCCTGGACCTAAACCACAACGGCCAGAGATTTTGGTTCACCAACCCTTATTCCATTGCAAAACCCAAGTCCAAGCCCAATACAGGAATCTAGAAAAGGAGGACGCTATTACTTTTCTTTCGCCCGAAGAGAATCATTTCGAGAACCTTACAGACGATGCTATCGACACCTTCCTCTCGGAAGGCGCTTGGCAGGTGGACGGCAATCCAGCATTACATTTTAGAGATTGACCGGATCACAAGATCATTTTTTAGTTCTATCCAAAATACAACCCTATTCCTCGGCTCCCAGCCCAATCCACCATTCAAGCATTATCAGGTTCCACATTAAAGACGAAAAGAGTTTGCTCTTTCTCAACGATTTCAAGCGGGGGTTTTCCAGCATGGTCATGCAAAATCCCCCGCCAGAAATGCATGGCGGGTTTGTTGCTGGAAACAACCGCCAACTCCCATTTCCCGGGGAAGCGTTTAAACAGTGTTTCAGCAGCGGAGCGACCATAGCCCTTTTTCCGAAAGGGCCTGAGGATGAAGAACTCTGAGACCCGTAGATCCCTATCGGGACTCATGTAGTTAAAAGGCTGACGACCAATAAAGGCAAAACCAATGGCCGAATCTGCCGTGGATATGATGAAGGGGTTGGCGCCCTCTTCACCAGCCAGCCAGAAGTCGAGATAATTGGGCTCCCAGCAACCCGCTTCATTCAGGCGATATCCATCCCAATAGGCGCTTAAGTCGTGTAAAAATAAGGGGTAAACGTTTCTCAACCATTGGTGATCTCTTTCTTTCGCCGGTGTCACGTTGATACTCACAAACCCCTCCCCGGGCTCATGCTGGCTAGGGATGGCGCCATTTCCGCCCAGGCGGCCAAAGGGCCACGCTGCGTTCATGCTATCTTACCATCTGCGTCCTTTAGATGTCGCGAAAATAGCGGACTGAAAGTAGAACCTGCCTGAAAGGCCTGGGACGAAACTCATTCTGCCCGTGAGACAAGAGAAAAACACCCTATGGGTTGGATAGGCGCGCCGCTTTCCGTTTGCAGAGGCCAGAAACCCCAATTCATGCGGATTATTTCTCAATATGAGGGAATTTAACCAAAATCCCCGGTCTTCGAACTGGGGTTTCGTAGCCGTGATGCAAGAGACCGCGCCATTTAACTAATTCTCCTTCTAATGGCCTGAATCTTGTATCATAGTAAGATTTGACCCTCTATGGTTTCCCTGCTGATTTCAGCTCGGAGACACCGCGCAAACCGGACTGATGGGCAGACGTTCCAAAATACCCTAATAAATGAAGAGAGGTTCCCATGGCAAGATTGTATGAAACCCTTAAGAAGAAAATCCCCATTTGGCGGGAGCAACAGGCAGAGATCAAGAAAACGCATGGAACAAAGATTATCTCTCAAGTTACCGTGAATCAGGCCTATGGCGGTATGCGCGGCGTTAAAGGCATGGTTTGCGAGACATCCGTTGTGGAACCGGATAAGGGGCTGATTGTCAGGGGCCGCCGCCTGCTGGAAATTGCCCATCTCTCGCCCGAAGAGGTTTTTTTCCTGCTGGTGACCGGCGAGGAACCCAATCATGAAGCCAAGGTTGCGCTGCAACACGAATTTGATCGACGCTCCCAGGTGCCCGATTATGTGTGGAAACTGCTGGACGCCATGCCTTCAGACAGTCATCCCATGTGTATGCTGGATACGGCGATCCTGGTGATGGAGCGGGAGAGCATTTTCCGCAAGTGGTATGACAAGGGTATGAAGAAAGATGAGTATTGGGTTCCCATGTTGGAGGACGCCCTGAATCTTCTGGCCAAACTGCCCGTGATTGCCGCGGCTATTTACCGCAAACGCTACAACAAGGGCGGCAAGATTACCTGGACTCATAATCTGGACTACGGCGCGAACTTTGCCAAT
>JBNKOV010000569.1:0-4136 GCA_050294955.1 Holophagae bacterium | reverse complement strand
ATGATATCAGCTTTAAACTTATTGAATGCTTTAACAGCAGCATGCAAATGTTGAAACCTGATGAAATATTCAACAAAATTATTAGTGAACTACAACAAAATAAAATACTATAATTATGGCAACATTTTATAAGTGGTTATTTACTGTTTCCAGTTATGGCAAAGGGTTAAAGCAACTTTTAGTTTATCCTACTAATGACATTTCACTGAGTTTTGTTGAATCCATAGGTCTATGCATTCAAAACCAGGGCGCGGTTGAAATGATCCCTTACGATGTAACTCTTAAAATTTTCAGAGGATTAAATAGTGATAGCTCAGCAGCGCTCAAAGTTGCTCGATACGTGGGAGCTGGTTATGTACTGGTGGGCGGAATTGATCGGGAAAAAGGCTTTGTCCAATTTAATGGGGTCCTTCATGAAACCGAAGGAGAGAGTTGGGAGATCAGTGAGTCAGGCGCCGAAGATTGTCTCGTTTTGGGGGCTGTCGTTCAGAAAGTGGCTGAGCATCTGGGAATTCCATCCGCCAACGAAGGGCTGCCTTGCATGATGAGCAGGCCAGCAGAGGACTTCTACAATCTGGGGTTGTTGAATAAGAATCGAGGCAACTTTATTCAAGCCATTTCTCTTTTTCAATCTGCCCTTGGAGAACAGCCCGAGCATTTTATGGCGCGTATTCGATTGGCTCAGTGTCGCCTGGTTTCAGGAGAAATACTAGAGGTAGAACCAATACTTGTTACACTTTCTCAGCACGATTCCCTATTGATTCGATTATGGCGTCTCGAACTGATTTGCCGGGCTGCCGTGTACCAAGGGAAGCTTGAGCTTGCGGAATCCTCTTTGGATCAGGCGATTAAATTGGCTGTGGATTATCAATTGATGCGGCATAAAGCAATCTTGCTCAATTTAAAAGTCAACTTTCTTCAGGTTACCCGCCATGACCTGGAGGCGGCTGTCATTCTGGCCAGTGAGGTTTCTGGGATTTACGAGGATTTGGGCGATTATAAAGGTGTTGCCGAGTCCAAGTTTATCCTAGCCCAGATCATGATGAGTTATAGGAAAGATTGGGCATACAAGAAAGCTGAAGCTTTAATTAAAAGTGGAAAAAGGCAGTTAAAAGGCCTGGGTTACATGCAACACGAGGCGTCGGCCCTTTACCTCGAAGCATTGAATCGAATTTATCAGGGCGTGAATTCCGAATCGGAAATACTTGACCGATTGACGAGGGCGGAGGGGATATTCCTAGAAATCGGTAGTTTGTACAGCTACATCAACACGGGGGCTGAACGCTGTAATTATTACCTGGGCGTAGGTCGATACGATGAGGCTCAAAACTTACTGAATACTTTATTAGAGCACGCTAGAAAAAATGGTTTCTTCAAGTTTGAGATTATGTTGAGGAATTTAAAGGCTTCCATCTATTTTAAAAAAGGGGAATTATTAGAAGCGGCTTCTGAATTGCTCGGAAACATTCGAAGTTTGGAGACCCGACCCATATCCTATCTAAAGGAAAATTCCTATAACAAACTGATTCCCATTTTTCTTAGCCTCGGGTATTACGACCGAGCCTTAAAGGCGTCTTCGAATTTATTACTCTTAGTAGATCATGATAGTTATGATCGTGAGCGATATTCCTTTCTTTTGAATAATCATGGCGAAATATTGTTTTTATTGGGGAAGTTGGCGGAGGCAACGACATATTTCGAAGAATCCATTGATTTAAAACGGAAATTTGGAAACGCAGCAAGCATGGCCTGGACCCTTAGAAATATGATTTCAGTGAAGATTCAACTCGGTGCTTTTTCGGAAGCGGAAAAACTGTTGTTGGAATTAGAGGCTATGGATCCCAACAAATTGGGAAATTGCGTGTTGGAAGCCCAACTTAAGAACAAGCAGGGGCATGTCAAGGACGCCTATGAGGTTATGACGGCTGCAAAAAGTCGTTTCCCCAACCAGTGGAGTGAGGGTTTTGAGGGCATTTACCGAACACTCGGCGAAATTTTGGCCTCCGGTCAAAAGGGCGAGGTGGGTTTGCTTCTACCCAACCATCTGTAAACAAGACATATTAAAAGGCAATGAATTTTGCCAATACATCAGAAGGAGTGCAGTGATGAAAAAGATTTCTGTTTTATTTGTGCTTGGTTTGGTTACATCTGTGGTGTTCGCGCAGCCGGTAACCGATATAAGAGAAGTTGGAACAGTCATCAGTGACAATCCGATTGGGACATATACCGTGACCCTTTCACAAGATACAACTGAGCTCGTAAGCAATTTTACTACAAATCAACGTGATTTTGAGATTGAGGACTCGGAATGCGAATTTCTATCCGATTCAAGTCTTGAAGCCATTTTTCAGGTTCTAGAAACGGATCTGGTTCGGTGTTCCGCTGAGACACAAAATAAAGGCGTTTCGTTTTCCGCGCGTCAGGAAATGGTTCCTGGGCCTAAGCTTGAATAAGAAGCATCGGCGCTTTTCCGCATCAGCCCAATCCGGAATGGTTCCGGGTTGGGCCAAATATTAGGGTTCATCAGCCAGTATATGCAAGATCCGTCCAGGCGGCTGTGTCTGGGCCGGGCGCATGCTGGAGTCAGGCGTTGAATAGCTGGCCAGCAATCTGGTGTGAGTTGGTGTTTTGGGAATATTGGCGGCTGTCTTTATCGGAACTGGTTGGGAAGCGGGTTTTTGATGGTGTTCCCAATTCCATAAAGGGTAGATGTATATTCCTGCAATGACCATGGCCGTTAAAGCAAGGGTGCGAACCTTCCCCGATGCTTTTTGCTTTTGAAGTTTGAGGAGGACCTGGTCAATTGTGGGGCGGTCATTGGGGTTTGAATGGAGACAGTCCTGGAATTTTGACTTTAAATCAGGCCGAAGCAGGTGGATGAGAATGCCGAACCTGAAAATATCGGTTTTGTGGTTTACCTTATGGTCACAGTCCTCAAAGTCTTCAGGTGCGTGAAACCCCGGTGCGCATTTGCCTTCAAAAGAGAAATCTACAAGCCAGGCCTGTTTCTTTTCTTCGGAGTAGATAACATTCAAATGAGACACATCGCCATGCCACAATCCCCGAGCGTGAATGGCGTTTAAAGCGGAAGCAATCTCAATGAGAATCGCCAGGCCCGATTTTTTATCAAGTTTCTCCCATAGTTGCAGTAAATTTGATCCCTTTTTGTATTCCAGCACCAACACGGTGCAGTTTCCATGGGAAAAGGTCGTCAAGAGTTTGGCGACATTGGGGTGGTCAATATCCACCATGAGTATGCGTTCGCGGATAGCTGCTTTTCGGTTCTTCACGAATTTGAGAACGACATCTCTTTCGGCGCTTGTTTCATAGGCCAGCCAAACAGCGTTATTCGTGTTGCTTAGATTGGTTTCCAATAAGTATCCGTTGATATTCTGTCCAGATTTTAGGTTCATTTTCACGCAAGTATACTCCAAATTTTGGGAATTCTACGACCCATATATCGTTCTTGATAAAGGCGCCAATTTCCGCTCTTGCGTCGCCATGTTTATTTTCAACTTTCTTGGCGGCGTTTCGGACCTTATAAAAGTTTACCACTTCAGGTTCTAAAAATGCCAAAAAGGCCCGAAGATTGTATATGCCAGTGGCGCTTTCGATGAACGCGATTGGCTTCATATCCCCTGGAATGGATTTCAATCCATAATTTGGACCGGGTTTTACATTGCCCTTTAACCAGTTTACAAATTTAGTCTGATCGATTGAAAACCATCTACCTCCAAATTTTTTTATACCTACGGTTTCTTCAATAGCCACACCTTTTCTTTTGAGAGAGGAAACCATGCCAAGGATCTTATTGGGGAACGAAGATCCGTCGTATCCCATTTCTTTCCCATACTCATAAAGAAATTTTCTGATTACGATTTGTTTCTTGCCCATACAATATACCCCATCCATGGCCAAATTCATCGGATTTCTTTAGGATACTTGAAGAGTGATCATGAAACAAGCCTGAAGTGATTCAAGGCAAAAAGTTTTTGCCACACCAAATTATTTCGCATTAATAAAACCTGTTGCCTCGCTGTTGCGAACTCTTTATACTCATTACTTAGAATTTGGGATATAGGTCCTTCGGGCCTTAATTTACCCGATCACTGCATTCTTTCGGCTTGATCTTCGGA
>JBNKOV010000568.1:0-4147 GCA_050294955.1 Holophagae bacterium | reverse complement strand
TGATTGAGTACCTCACCAATGGCGGCGTGGTCCACAGCCTGGACATGTACACAACTGCCAAGCGGGATTTCATGAAGCGTTTTGAAGAGGTTATTTTGGAGCCTCGGGATTTGGACTACAAGCTCATGTTCACCGGACCTACAGGCACCAACGCGGTGGAAGCGGCCCTGAAACTGGCCCGCAAGGTTACAGGCCGCACGCAAATTGTCTCATTTACCAATGGCTACCACGGCATGACCTTGGGTTCTCTGGCTGTTACGGGCAATTCGGCCAAGAGAAAAGGGGCGGGCGTTCCCCTGGACAACACCACTACCCTGCCCTTTGACGGCTTCCACGGCTGCGAGGACACCATCAGCCTCATCGAAGGATACCTGGAAGACACGTCCAGCGGTTTAGACAAGCCAGCGGCGTTCATAATTGAGACAGTCCAGGGGGAAGGCGGCGTGAATGTGGCCCGCGCCTCCTGGTTGCGCAAGTTGGCTTCTATTGCCAAGAAGCACGATATCCTACTGATTGTGGACGACATCCAAGCGGGATGCGGCAGAACGGGCTCTTTCTTCAGCTTTGAGGACATGGGTTTTGTTCCCGATATGGTTACCTTGTCCAAGTCCTTGAGCGGCATGGGCCTTCCTTTCGCCATTACCCTCATTCGTCCCGAGTTGGATATCTGGGAGCCCGGCGAACACAACGGCACCTTCCGGGGCCATAACCTGGCTTTTGTCACCGCCACCGTGGCTCTGGACTACTGGACAAACGACAAACTTTCGAAAGAGGTGGAAGCCAAGGGCAAGATTGTGTCCAAACGATTACAGTCCATTGTAGATCAGTACAAGGATCTGAATTTGAGCGTTAGAGGCAAAGGCCTGATCTGGGGCCTGGATTTTGGGGACAGTGATCTGGCTGGCGAGGTTGCTAAGCGAGCTTTTGCAAACGGGCTCCTTATTGAAACCTCCGGCAGCCGCGACCAGGTGCTCAAGGTTCTGCCGCCTTTAACCATTGAGAAGGAAACCCTGCAGCTAGGGATGGATGTCATTGCGGAATCGCTGTATGAATTAACCCACGACAACCACCTCGTTGAACAGATGGCATCGGTTTAAAACTGAGAACAGGAGATTTAGATGATTGTAAGAAAGCTATCCGAAACCCATGGAACGGATCGGGAGGTGAAGGCGGAAACCTGGACCAGTCACCGCCTTTTACTAGCCGACGACAAGATGGGCTTTAGCATGCACGACACCCTGATCAAGGCGGGAACCGCAACCGAGATGTGGTATAGAAACCACTTGGAAGCAGTATATTGCGTATCTGGCAAAGGTGAGATTAAGGATCTGGCGACGGGAGATGTTCATCCCATTGAGGATGGCACGCTTTACGCGCTGGACCAGCACGACAAGCATATTCTCTACGGCCACACCGACATGCGCATGGTTTGTGTTTTCAACCCTCCGGTCACCGGCAGAGAGGTTCACGACGAGTCAGGGGCCTATCCCGCTGCTGTGGAAGCCTGATAAGGAGTTAAGACCCCATGACCACCCTAGTTGACATTTACCCATCCCGCGATTCATCAACGGATCAATCCATCATTACCCGCCAGGACCCGGTTGTTCACCAGGACAAGCACCAGCAAACCGTTCCAGGGCCTCTAAGCGTGGAACAACTCACAACCTTCGACGAGAAGGGTTATTTGCTGTGCCCCGGCCTGATTGGCAAAGAGCAGCTTCAGAGCCTTCACGCTGAGGCGAATAAGATGCGTCACCAAGCCCAACCCGAGGATGATCGGGTTGTGCTTGAGCCCAGGCAGGGCGAGATTCGGTCTATTTTTGAGGTTCACAAGCAAAGTCAGGAAATCGCAGGCTTTTGCGCTTCCGAGCCTCTCGCCGGAGCGGCCCGGCAAATTCTGGCCAGCGAGGTCTACCTGCATCAAACCCGCTTGAACTTCAAGCCCGGTTTTTCCGGCAAGGAGTTCTACTGGCACTCGGATTTTGAGACCTGGCACGTGGAGGACGGCATGCCTCGCATGCGGGCTTTGAGCTGCGTGGTGGCGCTCACGGACAACCATGAGTTCAACGGTCCCCTGATGATCGTTCCCCACTCTCATCGCCTGTATATTCGCTGTCAGGGAGAGACCCCTGAGAACCATTACAAGCAGTCCCTGGTCCGCCAGGAGTACGGCGTTCCCAGTCATGAGGCCCTTTCCCAATTAACGGAGAAATGGGGCATAGACACCCTAACCGGACCGGCTGGAACGGTGGTGTTCTTCGACTGTAACGCCATGCATGGCTCCAACAGCAATATCACCCCATTTGCGCGGCACAATCTCTTCTTTGTCTTCAATTCCATGGAGAATACATTAACCGATCCGTTTTGCGGCCTGAAACCAAGGCCCGAACATATTGCCGCCAGAACCTTTAACCCCATTTAACAGAACACGCGGGGGAGCTGTCGAGGACAAACTCCCCTGCTTTTCCTGATTTGGGTTCCTAATGAGCGGAAACGCTGCTCCGCTTACTAGAAACCAAAATCATTAAAAGCAATAAGTTATACCAAATAAATGGATAGCCCCGATTGGTTGCATTGGAATGAGGCATCCCTTTCTCAGCCGCCATTTGTTTCAAGCATAGTGGTTTCAAGTTTCATGCTGGCCGTTGCTTTCTGTGCTGCCTGCATCCGCCCTGACTCCCGGTGGCGGTTCGCAAATGATTTTTTTTTGGAAAAACTGAAAACAGGTCCGTCACCAGATTACAAGACCCGATTATTACGGAGGTAAGACGATGAATAGAGGACTGTTTTTAGCATTCATAACGATTGTGGGCTTCCAGGTCTGTGAGGCGCAATCCATTTCCATAACGGGAAAAAAGGAATTCCTGGTAGGCATCCCCCAAGTGGACGCTGTAACCGTTACCCTGACACAAAAAGATGGGACGCCTAAAGCTGGCGAAACCCTGACACTTACATTCACCACTTCCGACACCGGCGCTGTGGACCCCATTGCACAAGGGACAACCGATGCAGATGGCGTCGCGAAATTCACGATCAAGGGCAAAACGGCTGGAAAGGGTATTCTTAAGGCAAACTGGAGCGGCCTGGAGGATTCCCTCAAAATCAGCATTGTCCCACCATCCATAAGTTTCCAGGCATCCATGGGCGTAACCCAACTTCAGACGAAACAAGCCTATCCTGGCGTAGTCAAAGTGCATGCCGAAATTGGGAAAGCTGAACTTGCTGGCTCTACTTTTACAGCGCGGGTGACAACAGGCAACGGCAAGATCACCAACTCGCCACAATCCACAGACTCCCTGGGCAATGCTCAGTTTGACTTGAAAACAGGAGATACGGGCGGCCCTATCATCATTCTCATTCAATCCATGGCAGATCCGTCCAAAACAGGAGCAGCAAATGCCTATATCAATGCATATGAAAGCGATACAGGCAGTTGGCTGGTTCGAACCGACCTGGTTTTAGGCACCACCTTCCACAATCGTTATGAAAAGGTTGTCCAAAATGAAGGAACCGCGGATGAAAAGACCATATATGAGAACAAAGGTTTCGACGAAACCAGCGCTCTCGCAATTTTGAGCTTTGACAATCTTTGGGGATATGACAAAAATTGGGCTCTCCATACCGGCGTCAATATTGCCTTTTCAAGTTTTCCAGTGACTGATCCAGACAATATTGGAAAAGCTACATCTTTTGCCGATTATTCTGATCTTTTCGGCGGTGAAGTATACATACATTACAAACCTGGCTGGAGAAAAAAGGGAGATTCATATCCCTTTAGAAAGAAGAACCGGAACAAGAGCAAGCCTTATGACTCATTCCGTTGGGGTTTTATAGGTAAAGCCGGTTTTGCCCAGCGGGAATCAATATCAGACAAAGATGATAATACTGCAATCTCGCGATTTGGCCTCGGACTTACTTTCACACACCACAGAACAAGCGCTTCAAATGCGAAAGATGATAACTTTAACCCAACACCACTCAGGTATATAGAATTTATACCAAGCTTGTATGATGTTTATGCTGGCCAAAAGGACGCCCTCAGATTTGTTATCAACGGTGGTTTAAAAATAAACGCTTTAGGAAATGAAGGAATTCCTTTTTACGCGGGTATTCATGCAAATTTAGGGGAAGGACCAGACGATGTGCG
>JBNKOV010000567.1:0-4158 GCA_050294955.1 Holophagae bacterium | reverse complement strand
CCCTAAAAATGATTGAAAAAGGCGTGCTGGATGGCGTTTCGTTCCTTTTTGGCGTGCATTTGCGGCCCATGCGAGAATTGCGTGCGGGTAAGGCTGCACCAGCCATTCAACACGGAGCCGGTCGATTTGTGGCGGGTCGTATTTTGGGAGAAGACGCTCACGGCGCCTGGCCGCATTTGGGGGCCAACGCCATTGAGGTGGGCGCAGCCCTGGTGAATTTACTGGGGAGTATTCACATGAACCCCATGACGCCATGGTCTGCGAAGGTCACACGGTTTCAGGCTGGTGGCGCGAGTTCTAATATCATCCCAGGAACTGCTGAGTTTTCAATGGATTTGAGGGCTCAGACAAACGACGTTATGGCTTTGCTTTATGAAAAAGTCATAAGTGCGGTTGCTGCTGTCGCTACCCATTTCAATGTGAAGATTGAAACGGAGTTGCGCTCAGATATTGTTGCGGCAATATTATGCCCTGAGGCACAAGATGTTATGGCACGAGCCATTACACAGGTTCTAGGTTCCGAAAATCTATCCGAGCCGGTGATCACGCCAGGGGGAGAAGATTTCCACTTTTATTCGGTGACTTTGCCCGAATTGAAAGGGACCATGTTGGCGTTGGGATGCGATCTAAGTCCAGGTCTCCACCATCCCCATATGACATTCAACAAAGCGTCCATGATCGACGGCGTTGCCATTTTAGCCCAAGCGGTTTTGATTGCATTGGGACAAGGCGGGAGGTAAGCCAATGGCTTCCAGTTTTGTATTTAAACAGCTCGAAACCCTTGGTGAGATGGTCAAAATGCAGGAATTGGAGCGGCATGTCTGGGACATGGAATGCACGCCAACCCTATTGACCTACACGACAACGGGCAATGGCGGGGTGTCGCTGGGGGCATTTGACGGAGAAAAAATCGTTGGTTTTTCCTATGGTTTTCCCGGATATAAAAATGGTCAGGTTTATCTTTGTTCTCATATGTTGGGTATTCACAAGGACTATCGTCATCAAGGGCTGGGCAGCAAGCTGAAGTGGAAGCAACGAGAGCTTGCCCTAAAAAATGGATATAGTTTGATCACCTGGACTTATGATCCTCTTGAAACAGCTAACGCTACTTTGAATCTCAAAAAGCTCAGGGCTATTGGAGCCAGGTATTATGAAAACCATTATGGCGACTTGAGCGATGGATTGAATGATGGTTTGCCCACCGATCGGTTTTTGGTGGAATGGTGGATTGGCAGTAAATACCCGTTGCAGCCTCCATCCTGGATCACGGGTCTGGGCAAAGAGTCGGGTTCTCTTATTTTTCACTGCCGAATCAGTTCCTGTGGATGGCCTGTTCCAGAACAATCGTTTTCTTTAAATCTCCACGATGAAAATCTGGTGGTCCTCATGCCTGTCCCAATCAAGTTTCAGGAGTTGAAGCGAGCTGAGCCGTCAATTGGCCTGGAATGGAGAATGCTTACCCGAGCCAGTATAGCCAGACTGCTGGGGAACGGGTTCGTTGCTGTTGACCTGATAAAAGATGGCGACCTGGGTTATTATGTGTTTGTCAATCGAAACAGGCTTAATTCCTATCTTACAGGAGCTGAATCTTGAACGATTTCCTTATATTGGATCGACTCAAAATCTATCGCATGAAAATGAGACTGAAAAAGCCTTTTGAGACGTCTTTTGGCGTTACCCATGATCGGGTTTTTTTATTGGTGGAGGTTATTGACGTAAACGGCGTAAGCGGCTGGGGAGAGTCTGTGGCCATGGCGGAGCCCTGGTACAATGAAGAAACCTGCGTCACCAACGAGCACATGATCCTGGATTTTCTTCTGCCCTTGGTAATGGCTCAGCCCTTTTCTCATCCTCGGGAATTGGTTTCCCGGTTTGGGCGGGTCAGGCGGAATATGATGGCGAAAAGCGCTCTGGAAGGAGCGCTATGGGACTTGTACGCAAAGCGTAAGGGCATGCCTCTTGCTTCGGTGCTGGGCGGTGTTCGAAAGAAAGTGGAGGCAGGTGTCAGCATTGGCATTCAACCATGTGTAGACGATCTTCTCACTTTTATTGACACGCGAGTTAAAGAGGGATATAAGCGAATTAAAATAAAAATCAAACCTGGCTGGGATATTGATGTCCTAAAGGCTGTGAGGGCGCGGTTTCCCAAAATATCCCTGATGGCTGATGCAAACTCCGCCTATTCCCTGGATGATATGGATCTGCTCAAGCAATTGGATCAGTTCAATCTGACCATGGTGGAACAGCCTCTCGCCCACGATGATATCGTGGATCACGCTGTGCTGCAAAAGGAGCTGAAAACACCGGTCTGTCTTGACGAAAGCATCCACACAAGCGAGGACGCTCGAAAGGCGTTGAATCTGGGGAGTTGCGGCATTATCAATATTAAAATTGGGCGGGTGGGCGGTCTTCATAATGCGGCTGCGCTTCATCATCTTTGCTACTCCGAAGGCATTCCAGTTTGGTGTGGCGGCATGTTGGAGTCCGGAGTGGGGCGGGCGCATAATATTGCCATCGCCACATTGCCCGGTTTTGTTCTTCCCAGTGATACAGCTTCATCTTCCCATTATTGGGAGGAGGATATTATCGAGCCAGAAGTTGTTGTAAACAAAGGCGTGGTTACAGTGCCAACTCAGCCTGGCATCGGATTTAAAGTGGTTCGGGACAAACTTGAGAAGTACTGCCTTTCTGTAAAAGACATTGCTCTGTAGTGTTGGCGTTCACGGCCAGGACTGGACAAGGCGCTTCTTGAATTACTTGCTCTGTTGTGCTGCCCGTAAAGATGTCGAACAATCCGTTTCGTCCTGCCGTTGCCATAACAATACAGTCTGTATCCTGATAGAGCGCTTCTTCAATGATATGTTCGGAAATGGACCTGGTCTTGCTGGTTAATTCTTTTTTCCATTCGTTGGGGTGGTGGTTTAAGCTGGGGAAGGGTTTGTCACCATCTGAAACATGCAGAAGCGATATTTTGGGAAATTGGTCCCCCATAAGGTTTTGCAACATTTTGCCCGCAAGAAAGGCAGCATCTGGAGTTGGGGAATGATCTACAGGTATTAAAATGTGTCTCATTTTGAAACAGCCATCCTCTTTATCAACAAAACCCCTGGCTGTTTCTGGAAGAAATAACGTCATTTTACCCGTTTCCTGGGCGAGAGCTTTTGACAGTGAGGGCTGGAGCCACTTTGATAGGCCCTGGCGTTTGTGAGTCGCCACCACCATCAGATCTGCATGATGTTTTTCAAGATAGTTGATCATGGCTTTTTTGGGATCCTGATCGCGAGCAATAGATTTGCGCACGTACAGTTTCAGTTTTGCCAGATCCTCCTTCTCAGCATTTGGTTCTAAAAGGCCCCACTTAGAGAGGGTTGAGCGAACTTTGGGGAACTGGGTCCAGCTTTTTTGGGTGTTGGGAGGATCTACATGGAGAATGGATAGAGCGCCCTCAACAGTGAGCGCAAGCTTTAGGGCGTGAAAAAAGGCTGATTCGCTAGCCTGCGTAAAGTCGGTTGGGTGAAAAATTTTGCGTATTTGCATCATTCGCGAATTCCCTCCACTGTTGGGCAAATAGATTCTAACAGCAAATTTGTCTGAATGGGAGAGTGTTTTTTCCAGTACTTTGTATGAGACTATTTTGCAGTGTCATGTAGCTTTGACCTGATGAGCATCATTTTCAATGCTGATTATATGATATTCTGGTAGGAATGTAAAAGGAGGTTTAAGTGAACTGTGTAGTAATCCTTTTTCTAGCTTCTGGATGCTTTTGCTCTTATTCCACTGAAAACCAGAATGATAAGGTACTGTCAGGGCGTTTTCAAAAGCGCATGGGGCAAGTTTCCGGAGGTTTCAATATCCGTAAATTGGGCGGTCGATATCTTCTAGAATTTGAGTCTGATTTTTCAATAAGCTCTGGAATTGACCTGAGAGTGTATTTTTCTCCCAGGCCTTTTGATAAGATGACGGCAGAGTACGCCACAAAGGGTCATATCTTGAAGGTTGGCCTTTTGAAATCTAGGAAAGGCCGACAAATTTATCATTTGCCAGATCGATTTCGACCCGCCCGTTATCGCAGTATGTATATATATTCGGTTAAAAGCGGTAGGTTATGGGGAGGTTCAAACCTGAGATAATCATCGCTCATAGACAATGCGACCGCCA
>JBNKOV010000566.1:0-4162 GCA_050294955.1 Holophagae bacterium | reverse complement strand
GGTCAGGGCATTGAGCGCTCTTGATATTTTTATATAATTCTTCTATGATAGTGCCTGCTTCAGGCTTTTGGTGGCTTTTTCTTGAAGAAAGGTATGAGAAACCCCCTCTATATTTTCGTTATTAATAGTATGTCGGTCGCATGACCGCTAATTGAAAGGCCGCTTTATCCGGATCCCGGAAGCGCTTTCCGATGCTGTATCACCTATTGCGGCAAGTTACTTAACTCTGAGAAGGAGATGAATATGCGTTGTTTTAAGATCAGTCTGACAGCTCTCGCCTTTTTGGCCCTGCTGATTTCCGGCTGCACGCCTCCCAGTACAACCGAGACGAACGAGGCTAAAACGTTTAATATCGATTACGAGAAATACACGTTGGAAAACGGTCTGGAAGTGGTGCTGCATCACGATAAATCCGACCCCATTGTTTCGGTCGCCATTTTGTACCATGTGGGATCCAACCGGGAGATTCCAGGCCGCACGGGTTTTGCCCACCTTTTTGAGCACATGCTGTTCCAAGAGTCTCAACACGTCCCCAAGGACACCTTTTTCCAGAACATCCAAAACGCAGGGGGCCAGTTGAACGGCGGCACCTTCCAGGATGGCACGGTCTATTTTGAGGTTATCCCCAAAAACGCTTTGGAAATGGTGCTCTGGATGGAATCGGACCGCATGGGATTCCTGCTCAGCACGGTGAACCAGGAAGCGTTCATGAACCAGCAGGACGTGGTTCAAAACGAAAAACGCCAACGGGTTGACAACCGCCCCTATGGCCACACCAACTATGTCATTGACAAGAACCTCTACCCCGAAGACCACCCCTACAACTGGCAGGTTATCGGCTCTTTTGAGGATCTGCAAAACGCCACCCTGAAAGACATTCGCGATTTCTTCACCAAGTGGTACGGTCCCAACAACGCCACCCTGGTGATTGCCGGAGACTTTGAAGAAGGTCAAACCCGGGAATGGGTTGAGAAATATTTTGGCGAGATCAAGGCCGCCGAGCCTCAAGAAGATCCCAAACCCCGTCACACCAACCTCACCGAGAGCAAGAAGGTCTATCACGAAGACAACTTCGCCCAGGCGCCCGAGCTGAACATGGTGTTCCCCACCATCAACCAGTACGAAAAAGACGCCTACGCCCTCGATGTTTTGGGATCTCTCCTCGCAGACGGCAAAAAGACGCCCCTCTACAAATCCATTGTCGAGGAACTTAAACTGGCCCCCGCCGTTTCCGCCTACCAGGACAGCATGGAAATCACCGGCGCGTTCCATCTCCGCGTCCGCACTTTCCCCGGCAAGAACCTGACCGAAGTGGAAAAGGCTCTGCTGGAAGGCTTTGCGCGTTTTGAGCAGGAAGGCTTCTCCGAAGATGACCTGAAACGGGTGAAAGCGGGCATCGAGCGGAACTTCTACAACGGCATCTCCAGCGTATTCGGCAAGGGCTACCAGTTGGCCATGTACAACGAGTACTGCGGTTCTCCCGACTTCCTGGGCAAGGACCTGAACAACATGCTGGCCGTAACAAAAGAAGAAGTCATGGCGGCCTACAACACCTACATCAAGGGCAAGCCCTATGTTCTCACCAGCTTCGTTCCCAAAGGCCAAACCGATCTGGTAGCCGAAGGTTCGGTTCTGTTCCCCGTTGTGGAAGAGAACATCGAGCAAGCCGGCGCATCTGAAAAAACGGAAGTCGCCATCGAAGTTGAGAAGATCCCCTCTCAAATTGACCGCACGGTTATGCCCAAACCCGGCCCCGATCCCACGGTCAACCTTCCCAAGGTATGGCATGCAGATATGTCCAACGGCATGAAAATGTTGGGCGTTGAAAGCCGCGAACTGCCTCTCATTGAGTTTGTTATCGAAATGAAGGGCGGCATGCTTCTCGATGGTGAAAAGGTTGGCGTGGCCAATCTGCTCACCGACCTCATGATGGAAGGCACGGCGAACAAAACGCCTGCGGAACTGGAAGAGGCTATCGACAATCTGGGCGCTCGCATTCGCATGAGCGTTTCTCGCGAAGGCTCTTCGCTCTACGTGAACACGCTTGAGTCCAAATTCGACGAAACCCTTGCCCTGGTTGAGGAAATCCTGCTTCAACCCCGCTGGGACGCCACCGAGTTCGACCGCATCAAGCGCGACGCCATCTCCCAGATCGAGCAAAGCTCTTCTCGTCCGTCCACTGTTGCCGGGCGCGTGTTCCGCAAGCTGCTGTACGGCCAGGACCATATCCTGTCCAACTCGCCCATGGGCACTGCGGCATCGGTTGAGACCATCACCCTGGACGATCTCAAATCCTACTATGCGGCCAATTACACGCCCAAAGCCTCCTATGTCTCCATCGTAGGCTCCATCTCCAAAGACAAAGCCAAAGAGGCCTTCCAGTCTCTGGCCGCCAACTGGACCGGCGAGGAAATCAACGTGCCGGACCTGCCCGCAACGCCCCAACTGGACAGCGCCAAAATCTACTTTGTAGACATGCCGGGCGCCAAACAATCCGAAATCCGCGTGGGCTACCTGGCGGTTCCCTACACCGATTCCGACTACTTCGCTCTTGAAGTCATGAACCACCCCCTGGGCGGCAGCTTCAACTGTATCCTGAACACCATCCTGCGAGAAGAAAAGGGCTTCACCTACGGCGCGCGTTCCTACTTTTCAGGCACCGCCTACCCCGGCCCCTTCACCGCCAGCTCGGCGGTTCGCACCAATGCAACCTTCGAATCGATGCAAATCGTGAAGGACGAAATCGCTAAATTCAGAAACGGCGTCACCGAAGACAAACTGGCGTTCACCAAAAATGCGCTTCTCAAATCCAACGCACTGGCGTTCGAGACTTTGGGCGCGTTGCGCGGCATGCTGGATCCCATCGCCGAGTACGGTCTTCCCGACGACTACATTAAACAACAGGAATCCATTATTGCCGGAATCACCGTTGACAAGCATCGGGAACTGGCCCAGAAGTACTTGCCCGAAGCCATGGTCTACCTGGTCGTGGGCGATGCTGCAACCCAGCTCGAACCCCTGAAGAAGCTGGGCCTTGGCGATCCCATCCTGGTCGATAAGGACGGCAACCCGGTTAACGACGCAACCCAAGCGGGTCGCTAAATCCCCGGGCCGATTCAACCCAATCATTAAACCCGCGCGGGGCCTTGCCCCGTGCGGGTTTTACTTTTAACGGACAGGTGAAGCGATATCATGAAAAAGAAGGTTCTCATTCTATCCACAGGCGGCACGCTGGGCATGCGAGGCAAGGACGGCGGCCCGCTCAAACCAGACAAGGTGCTCTCCGATCTCATGATCTGGGTGCCGGAACTGGCTGAATATGCAGATATTGTAGTGGAAATCATGGCGGACTTGGATTCGTCTCTCATGACCCCGGATATCTGGCTGAACCTGGCCAGGCGCATCGAGCTGGCCCATGACCGCGAGGAATGTTCCGGCGTGGTCATCCTCCACGGCACAGACACCCTGGCCTACACCTCTTCCGCCCTATCCTTCCTCCTGCCCGCCCTCACCGTGCCCGTGGTTCTAACCGGCGGCCAAAGACCTCTTGCCGAAACGCGAACCGACGCCCGCAACAACGTAATAGGCGCGGTGGAAACCTCGTTGGAGGGTCCAGCCGAAGTCATGATCTTCTTTAATAACACCGCTTTCAGGGGAAACCGCGCGACCAAAACCGCCATCGCGGATTTCGACGGCTTCGACAGTCCCAATTTCCCGCCGCTAGGCAAAGCCGGCATCTCCTGGGACTGGCAGACCAGCCAGTTCTGGCCCCAAACCCGCAGACCGTCCATCTGGCCCGCCATCCCCAAAAAACTACCCGCCACCCCATGGATCCTCCCCTGGACGCCCGGCTTGGATTTCGAGACCCTGGCCCCTTGCCTTGAAAACAACCAGACGCTTATCCTCGAAGCGTTCGGCGCTGGCAACATGCCATTCCCCTCCAGTTTACGCAAATGCCTCAGCCACCATATTGAACAGGGCGGCCTGGTCTTTCTGCGCAGCCAGGTGCCTCGGGGCAAAGTCAACCTGAAGGCCTATGAACCGGGAACCATCATGGAGGAAGTGGGCATCATTGGCGGCGCCGACATGACGCGAGAAGCCATGGTCACCAAGCTCATGGTCCTCAAAGCCCTGAACCTGTCCCCCGAACGACTGAAGCGAG
>JBNKOV010000565.1:0-4164 GCA_050294955.1 Holophagae bacterium | reverse complement strand
GGCTCATAACATTCAAGTTGTCAACATGACCACCCCAGCGCAGCTATTTCATTGCCTGCGTCGTCAGGTGCTGCGTCCCCTGAGAAAACCTCTTATCGTTATGTCCCCCAAAAGCCTGCTTCGTCATCCCAAAGCAGTATCCAAGTTGGATGCTTTCAGCAACGGGAACTTTCAAAAAGTGATTGGTGATCGTGGCGACCTGGTAGCCGAAGAGGTAAAACGAATCCTGCTGTGCTCTGGAAAACTCTATTATGAATTGGCTGAGAAAAGGGAACAGGACAATATCAAAAACGTGGCCATCCTTAGAGTTGAGCAATATTATCCTACGCCAGACAAAGAACTGGAGGAATCCCTCGCTCAATATCCAAAGGGTACGCCGGTTTTTTGGGTTCAAGAAGAGCCTCTGAACATGGGAGCATGGCCGTTCTGGCGGCTCCATTTTGGTCATGAAATTAAAGGCAATGGCATCCATTCATTTGAGCGAATTACCCGACCTGAAGCGGCATCGCCAGCTACTGGTTCTGCGGCAAGCCATAAAATCGAACAGGAGAAACTGATTCATGACGCATTTTTTCTAGGCGAAACTTGAGGGGGAATTCTGTTATAGCATGGGATTTCAAGGATCCGAATCCTGTTCCCATTGGTAAGAATGAGGGACCTGGATAACCTGGCCAGGCAACCGGTCATTGTTTGCGACCGTTGAAGGAGTCAATTGCATGATACATCGCGCAGGTTTTTTGGCGTTCCTCGCATTTGTAACATTTTTTGCCCAAGCGGGTGAGGTCAACGTACTGCTCCAGCAATCCATTCCAGCAGAGAACGGCGTAGAGCTGTCCGCTAATGTTTGGTTGCCAGCGGACATAGGCGATAAGGGGCTTCCCGTTGTGATGGTTCTTACACCCTATATTTCCGACGAAGCACAATCAAGAGGAACCTGGTTTGCCAATCGGGGATTTGTTTATGTGAGCGTGGATCGAAGGGGGCGAGGGAATTCGGAAGGCGTGTTTTCTCCTTTTTTAAAAACTGGGTTGGACGGGATCGCAGCCGTGAAATGGATAAGAAAGCAACCATTTTGCGATGGTCGCGTGGTGATGAGAGGCGGTTCATATCGGGGGATGACGCAATGGCAAACCGCCAGCGAGATGCCCGGTGGTCTGCAAACTATCGTACCTACCGCATCGGCCTATCCAGGGCACGACCTCCCGTCGCCAAAAGGCGTGACCATGAGTTACATTGTTCGCTGGCTTGCCTTTACATCAGGGAAAACGCGCAACGCCCAATTTTTTGCCGATGAAAACTACTGGCGAACGAAATACCTGAAAATGTATAAAGAACATATTCCCTTTAACCGGCTTGACAGTTTGGCGGGTGTACCGTCAAAGATCTTTCAAGAATGGTTGGAGCATCCTATTTACGATGACTATTGGGCGGCATACAATCCCACATCGGAGCAATATGGCGAGATGAGTTTGCCCATACTTTCCATAACCGGCTACTACGACGGCGACCAGCCCGGCGCCATGCGGTATTACCGGGAGTATGAAGCATACGCCGCAGCCTCTGCCCTGTCCAAGCACTATTTGTTAATCGGACCTTGGGACCATGCAGGCACCCGAAACCCCACTCTTGAGATGGAGGGCCTCAGTTTTCCGGAAAACAGTGTTTTAGATATGGACCAGCTCCACCTGGACTGGTATAACTGGGTGCTTAATGAAGGTAAAAAGCCTGAGATTCTCAAGGATAAGGTGAATTATTATGTGGTTGGCGCAGGGGAGTGGCGTCACGCTCCAAACCTGGAGGCTTTGTCCAACGATACCCTGGCCTTATACCTCTCCTCGCCAGATGGTCACTCTGGCGATCCCTTTCATTCGGGTTACCTTAATGCTCAACCCCCTAAAAAAGAAGAATCTGACACTCTGGTGCATGACCCCCTGGAGCTTCCCGGAGCTGAGGGATATGAGCTTTCAACCAGTTACACGGACCCGGTTGAAATGATGCATCCAAATCGATTGATCTATCACAGCGCGCCCTTGAAAAGCGATACCTTGATGGCCGGGGTCATGAAAACCACTCTGTACGTCTCAACCGATGTACCCGACACCGATTTATCCGCCACACTGTATGTGGTGGAGCCCAATGGAAAAACCATTTTTCTTGGGCAGGATCTGGTGAGAGCGCGATACAGGAATGGCGGACCTGAGCCCCAGTTTCTAGAGCGAGGCGTTGTGGAGCCCTTTGTGTTCGACCAGTTCTGGTTCACAGTCCGGCAACTGCCGAAAGGAAGCAGAATTCGCCTGATTATTGGGCCACTGAATTCACCCGCATGGCAGAAGAATTACAATTCGGGAGGAAAGCCCGGATTCGAGACTGCTGAGGATGCTCGCACTG
Source organism: Holophagae bacterium (assembly GCA_050294955.1). Classification (GTDB taxonomy): domain Bacteria; phylum Acidobacteriota; class Holophagae; order Acanthopleuribacterales; family Acanthopleuribacteraceae; genus JBNKOV01. Next base: position 1,776 of record JBNKOV010000565.1, on the reverse strand, counting down.
CAAATTTGAAGTTTCATTTTAGCTCCAAATACCCCAGCAGCATCGAATTGCCCATTCAAAAATAATCTGAAAACCACCTACTTCACCGGGACGGATTTTGCCTCCCAAATCTCATCGGCGTAGGCCTTTATAGTTCTATCTGATGAGAATTTACCGGAATACGCTGTATTGAGAATAGCTCGTCTGGTCCATTCCTTTTCGTTGCGGTAGAGTTTGTCGATCTCTCTATGAGCCCTTGCATAGGCGGGGAGGTCCGCCAGAATGAGGTAGTGATCGCCTTCCTCCAGAAGGCTTTTTCGGATGGGTTCATATCTTGACGGTTCTTCCGGGTTGAAATGGCCGCCAAAGATCAGCTCCAACGCTTCGCGAACTTCTCGGTTGGCATGGTAGTGGCCAATGGGATGGTAATTTGCCGCTGTCTCTCGGGCTTGCTGGGCGTTCAGCCCGAATAGGAACATGTTTTCAGGGCCCACCTCCTCGGCCATCTCTATATTGGCCCCGTCGAGGGTGCCAATAGTCAAGGCTCCGTTCAGCATGAACTTCATGTTCCCAGTGCCTGATGCTTCGGTCCCAGCAGTGGAAATCTGTTCGGAGACATCGGTGGCGGGAATCATTTTTTCGGCGAGAGTCACCCGATAATTGGGTAAAAAGAACACCTTCAATTTTTTATTGATTTGGGGGTCGCTATTCACCTTGTCCGCGATGTTGTTGATAAGCCTTATGATTAATTTGGCCATAAAGTAACCAGGGGCGGCCTTGGCGCCAAAGAGAAAGACTCTTTCTTTCATGTCGAATTCTGGCTCTTGACGGAGTTTGTTATAAAGCATGACGATGTGGATCGCATTCATCAGCTGGCGTTTGTACTCGTGTAATCGTTTGATTTGCACATCAAATATGGCGTTTGGATCTGCCTCCCAGCGCCAGGTGTCTGCCATATAGCGGGCCAAAGACGTTTTGGCCTGAAGTTTAACGGCCCTAAAACGTTCTTGGAAAGAGGCATTGTCGGCGTAGGGCGCCAACTTTTCGAGATGAGACAGATTAGTAATCCACTCATCTCCAATAACCTCGGTAATTAAATCGGCGAGCGGTCTATTGGCGGTGAGCAACCAACGCCGTTGCGTGATGCCATTGGTTTTGGCGTTGAACCTGGTTGGATAGAAGTCCGCAAAATCGGGAACCACCCTCCCTTTCAAGAGTTGGGTGTGGATTTCAGCTACGCCGTTGATGGAATGGGAGCCAACAATGGCAAGATGGGCCATGCGCACCATTTTGTGAGGCGTTTCCTCGATAATGCTCATTCGGGCGACCCGATCCATATCCCCAGGGTACTTTACCAGAATGCTATCAATAAAACGCTGATTGATTTCATAGATAATCTGCAAATGCCTGGGCAGCAAACGTTCGAAAAGGTCCAAGGACCATTTTTCAAGAGCTTCGGGCATCAGGGTGTGGTTGGTGTAGCCCAGGGCTCTTACCGTAAGATCCCAGGCAAAACTCCAGGGCAACTCGTGAATGTCAACAAGCAACCTCATGAGTTCCGGCACAGCCAGGGTTGGGTGAGTGTCGTTAAGTTGAATGGCAACCTTATCGGGAAACAACTCCCAATCACCGAAACCCTCTCTGAATCGCCGTATGATATCTTGAAGAGAGCATGAGACAAAGAGGTATTGCTGTTTAAAGCGCAGCTCTTTGCCCATGTAATGCAAGTCGTTGGGGTAAAGTACTTTGGTCAGGTTTTCCGCCTGCATTTTGTTTTCAACCGCAGAGATGTAGTCC
>JBNKOV010000564.1:0-4167 GCA_050294955.1 Holophagae bacterium | reverse complement strand
GTGGTGGGTACCTCACCCGAGGTCTTTTCCACCAACGTCTCGGCCGATCTGACTGAGATTACGGCCACCTTCAACAGCGCCATCGACAATAATAGCGGTTGTCTTTCCGGCACGAATTGGTATTACGGTTTGGACGGCAACCCGGGCGGCAATATTGACCTTGTGAGCGTGTTGCTCCACGAAATGGGCCATGGCCTTGGGTTCTCCACGTTCGTTAACAGCAACTCGGGTCAGAAATTCCAGGGGCGGGATGATGTGTATATGCGGTTCCTGGAGAATCACGCCACCAATAAAATGTGGCCAGACATGACCGATTCTCAAAGGGCTGCTTCGGCTGTGGGTTCTGGGAACCTTCATTGGCGAGGGCCGGAGCTGATGGCTGCTTCGGGCATTCTAGGTTCGGGTGTTAACGGGGCGGGCCATGTAGAAATGTTCGCGCCCAATCCGGTTCGACCCGGCTCTTCCGTTTCCCATTTCTCTACTTCTCTTGGTCCGGACGAGCTAATGGAACCCTATTATACCGGCCCCAACCACGACCCGTCTCTGGCCATTGATCTTTTCAGGGACATTGGCTGGCCCACGGGCGATATGGCCGATTTGGAGTTGAGCGTTTCGGTAGATAATCCCACGCCCAACCCGGGCGATTCCGTTACCTTTACACTTTCGCTCTACAACGACGGTCCAGATCCCGCAACCGGCGTTCAGGCCTCTGCGCTTTTGGGCGACGGTCTGATTTATGTGTCGCATTCAGGCGATGGAACCCTTGCTGACGACGGTTGGCATGTGGGCGTGCTGCCTGTGGGAGACACCGCCGTTTTGGATATCGTGGTTACGGTTGGGGATGGCGGCGATAAAACCCTATTTTCCGAAGTAACCGCGTCCGACATTCCCGATCCCGACTCTACCCCCAATAACGGGAATGGCACTGAGGATGATCAAGACAGCGAAACCGTTGGCAGCGCTGATTTGAGTTTGTACAAGTCGGTGGATGTGCAGACTCCAACCATCCTCACGGGGTCTCTGGCAACCTACACGTTGCGTTTGGACAATGCAGGGCCGGATACGGCCACAGACGTGGTAGTGAATGACCTGCTTCCCGATGAGGTTAGCTATGTCTCTTCAACCAATGGTCAGAATTACAATCCGGCTACAGGAGATTGGACGGTTCCAGCCATAGGAGCTGGCGCCTCCGAGACCCTGCAAATTACGGTTCGCGTCGATGAGGCGGGAACCATCACCAATACGGCTGAGGTCGTTAGCTCGGAGCAGGGCGACCCGGATTCTACGCCCGGAAATGGCGTGGGAAGCGAGGATGATCAGGCCGAGGCGGACATGGTGGGCGAAGCCCCTGTCTCCAACGATTTGGAATTATTGGTTAGCGGCTTCTTCAGTGTGAGCTGTCCGGATATCGCTGTTCGGCTGCAGGTGTTGTTAAACGGCAATCCTGTCAATAACCTGAGCGAGTCGGCTTTCACCCTGTTCGAGGACGGTTCGCCCCTGGCCTTTACCCTGGTTGGCGTGAGTGTGAATGGCGAATACGAGTTGACCTACGCCACGCCCAAGCCGGATGGGCAAAGTCATGTGATCGATCTGAGCGTTGCTTCGTCGGGCGAAACCGCCAATTTGACCACTTCTACGATTAACTGCCATATCTCAGGCGTAACCGAAATCTTCAACAACCAGATCGTTTCTGGGCTTGCAGGAACCAGCGGCAGTTGGCTCTACTACAAAATTGCCGTTCCGGGCGGTCAGGGTTCTCTGGATTTTACCGGGTTTGGCGGAACAGGCGATGGCGATCTGTACATCAAATACGGGGGCTTGCCTGAGCTTAACGACTACGACTACCGGCCTTTTATCCCAGGCAACGATGAAACGGTTCATGTGGATCACCCCCTGGGCGGAGACTGGTACATCGGAATCCGCGCGGTTCAAAGCTTCAGCAACATGGGCCTGCGGGTCAACTACGCGGGAGTCACTGCAACGCTGGAGATTCTTGATATCCTCACCAACGACTGTCCCGACATTGTTGTGAAAACCAGGGTCAGCTTGGACGGAGACGGGGTCATTGGTATGGGGCAGGCCGATTTTGGGCTGCGAGAAGATAACGTGACCCAGGGCTTTACCGTGACTGGCGGGACCACGGATGGGGAGTATCTGTTGACTTTCGAAACCCCAGATCCCGACGGGTCAAGCCACAACGTGGAAGTCTTCGCAAATGTTTTGGGCTCTACCGTTTCCGACACAAAGGCCTACGCCAATTGCAGCAGCGGCGGTGTGACTGAAATCTTTAACAACCAGTTGGTTTCACCACTTGCTGGGGCCAGGGGCTCCTGGCTGTACTTCAAAATCAATGTGCCTGCCGGGCAAGACGCCCTGGCTATTGACATATTCTCGGGATCTGGAGACGCCGATCTCTATGTGCGCCACGGGGCGCCGCCCGACATCAACAGCTTCGACGCTCGACCTTATGTGGGAGGGAACGTTGAACACGTGGAAATAACCAACCCAACGGGAGGAGATTGGTACATCGGGCTGCACGGGTATTTCAACTACTCAGGGGTTAGCCTGATTGCCTCCTATTATGTTGAGACCATATCGGTTGAGGTTACCAGCCTGTCCATCGCGGCCTGTCCTGACATCACGGTTACGGTTCAGGTTGAGGATCAGTTTGGCGCTGTTTCGGGATTGTCGATGGGTGATTTCCAAATTACTGAAGACAATAACGCGGCTGTGAATCCGCATACCCTGTCCGAAACAACGGCGGGAACCTACCTGCTCACCTATCAAACCCCCAACAACGACGGCTCCGATGTGATCGCCAGCTTGAACGTGAACGGCGCTTTGGAAACCTGGTCGTATCGAAATTGTTCTCGCGACGGCGGTGTTCTGGATGTTTGGGTGAATGGTCAACACGGCGCTCCTGTGGGAGATGAGATTGTGATACCCGTTTGGATTCAGCCTGTTGAATTCAATCAGCAGGTAACATCCTTCCAATTTGACCTCACCTATGGAACCGATGTTCTTAGTTTTAGCGGTTTGGAGTTGGCTGGAACTCTGGTGCAGAGTTGGAACTTTGTCGCTGTCGAGGAGACGACAAGCGGCCTGGTCACTGTCAATGCCGCGGATGTCAGCCAGTTGGTTCTCAGCTCAACGGAAGACCAGATGTTGATCGGGCTCCGGTTCTTTGTGACCGGATTCGAGGGCAGTTGCACCGATCTGAACCTGCCGCAGTCCAAATTCCTTTTCAACGACGGGACGCCGCTCTCCAGAACCGGCAATGGCGGATTCTGCGTCTCCGAAGGGGGCTGCCCAAGAACGGTTGGCGATATTAACGGTGATGGAAATGACGCTCAAGCCTTTGACGCGCTTCAGGTTCTGAACCTTGTCTCCGGCATCGCGACCCCATTCGATCCCATACCTCTCTGTGTGGCCGACACCAATTGCAGCGGCGACATCTCCATCATGGACGCCGTCCAAATCCTGTGGAAGGATGTGGAGATTATCGACCAGTACTGCGAGCCGGGTCGTTCCGTTTCCGGGGGCGTTTTCGATATTCAACTTCCCGAAACAGACTTCCCTGTGGGCGAAGCCTTTACCTTGACTCTAAACCTCTCCCAACTGCCCGGCGATCCCGTGTATGGTTACAGTTTCGATATGACCTATGACCCGGCTTATCTCACCTTCAGCGGCGAGGTGGATCGCAACAACACCCTCACTGCCCGCTGGGGCAACCCTATTGTGGTTTCCGATGTTGGACGGTTAACGGTTACAGGCGTCTATCCTCTGGAATCGTTGAGTGGCGAGGGCTCGCTTATCAAGCTTCAGGGCGTGGCGTCCAATATCAACACAGGCGCGACGGCGCTTAACTTCACCCGCTTCGAGCTGGCCTCTGAAGGGGAGCCTGTTCAAACATTCGGACCTCTTACGGTGACCGTAAGCGGGGACGCCTGTTTCGACGTCTCCGCCTACTTTGGCTTGATTGAAAACTGGAATCAAGGGGGAGTGTCCGTCCTCGATCTGGTGGATATCATTAACTGCGATTAATCCGGCTTTTTTCGAACTTACTGAAACCTAAACCAGGCTATAAGCAATTCATGGTCGGTCATTTGGCAATCAAAACCCCGCGAGATGACCGCCATTCCCTTTTCTTTCCAGGCGCTTCTTCCT
>JBNKOV010000563.1:0-4180 GCA_050294955.1 Holophagae bacterium | reverse complement strand
ATTCTTCGCGCAGGAAAGTATATGGAAAGGCAGGCCGTGACCACCAATACACTCGGAACCAGGACGAACACGCAAGGGTCGGTTGGGCTCACTCCAGAAAGCAGGTCCACAAGAAAACGGGTCAGGGCAAAGGCCAGACCCAACCCAAGAAACCCGCCCAGGCTCACCAGAAACACGCCCCTTTTCATTAAGAGGAAAACCAGCTCCTTTGAAACCCCGCCCAGGGCCATGCGAATACCAATTTCCTGTTGCCTTAAATTCACGCTGTAAGACATTACGCCGTAAACCCCAATTATGGCAAGTAGAAGGGCAAGCAGGCCGAGCAGCCCAAAAAGCACGGCGGCTATTCTCGCTGGCCACAGGGATCGGCTTATTACATGATCCACCGAAGATAGCCCGCTCAGCAACAAATTGGAATCACAGTCTTTAATGGCGTTTTCAATTAAGGGCCGCATGGCTTCCGCCCCTTTTTCACAGGAGATCACCAAACTCAATTCATGATTGAAATTCAAACCTATGGGCAAATAGATGTAGGGACTTTGCTCCTCTCCCATCGTGTAATAACGCGCGTCACGAGCGACGCCCACTACCTGGGCGGCCTCTCGTAAACCGGGTACGCTGATAAATCGCCCCAGTGGTTCCTGATCCGGCCAGGCCTTTTTGGCAAATGTTTCGTTTACAATAACCGAAGCTGACCATGGGGATCTATCCGTTTCGGTGAAAGCCCGTCCCGCCACTATGGGGATTTCCATTGCCGCAAAGTATTCAGGCCCGACATAATTGTAGCGTAACCGAATGTCAGGACCCGTGGTCAAGTCCCTTTCCAGGGGTGTGACAACGGTGGAGGTTCTGTGGGTTGGCAAAGGCCCTAACCTGGCGAGTCCCACGGTCTTAACGCCAGGAATTTGCTGGACATGTTTTTTCAGATTTGCTGCGAATGGTCCCGTTTCATCGCCTACATATCCCTGGAGACCCGGGTCTAAATGATAGTCCAGAAGATTGGATGTCCTAAAGCCAGGATCCACTTTGTAGGCATGATAAAGACTTTTCACGAAGAGGCCAGCCAGAATGAGCAGAACCATGGAACATGCAAACTGGGCGATAATAAAGGCGCTGCGCATTCGAGAAACCCGTTTCTCCACGCTGCCGCTGATGGGCTGGTCCTTTAAGGCCGACATGAGATCAGGCCTGGTGGCTTGGAGCGCTGGGGCCAGACCAAATAGGAAACCGGATCCCAGGGAAACCAGAAGGGTAAACCCAAGAATGCGAAAGTCCAAGGCCGCATCGAGATACAGGGGAAGGGTCTCCGTTGGAATCATGGCAAAAATCAAATCGAGGGTCCACATGGTTAAAAGCAGTGCGAGGCCGCCAGCTAGAACAGCCATAAGGAGGCTTTCCATCAACAGCATGCGAACCAGTCTTCTACGAGTAGCTCCCATAGCCATGCGAATGGATATTTCTCGGCGCCTGGCCGTTGACCGAGCGAGGAGCAGAGCGGCTACTGAAGAGCATGCCACTAGTAAAACGAGGCCAACCACGGCGAAAAGAAGGCCCGTCACCCCATTCACCGCTTGTTTGGGAGCGCCGCCCAAGCCGTTGAATCGGGCCGCCCGAAAGCCTCTATTCTGCATGGTCTCCGGCATAATCCGGGCCAACTGCTCACCTATCTGTGTCAACTCACGATTCGCATCATCTAAAGTAGCGCCGTGCTCAAGGCGACCGAAGGACATCAACCAGCGGTGCTCATCCTCGTCCAACCTGCCCGAAGCGCTGGGTCTAAGCTGATCTATCATCATCAACGGGGCCCAAAAGTCGGGTTGATAACCCGAAATACTTCCGGTAAAGGATTCTGACATAACGCCCAATACCTTGAATTTATAGCTGTTCACTAATAAGGTCTGGCCAAAAATTTGCTCATCGCCCGCCAGCTTGTCCTTCCAAAAATGGTAGCCCAAAACCATCCAGGGTTGGGTTCCTGGGAAGGCGTGTTCTTGGGAATGAAACACCTCGCCCAATAAGGGCTTCCTTTCCAAAAGATCGAAAAAGTTTGAGCTGACGACCTGAGCATTGCACAAAACAGCGCCACCTGTTAAAACCACGGAGGTTTGAGCGGTGCTTTCCGCCGCAATGCCCCTTAGGGTCTTGCTGGAAGACAGAAGGGACTTGTAATGCAAATAGGAGAGCGAGGACTGCTGGCTTTTGGCCCGAGTAAGGTCAATAGACTGAACGTAAACCAGTTTATGGGGTTCCGCCACATCGGGCGGCGTAAGAATTAACATATTGACCACGCTAAAGATGGTGGCGTTGGGTCCAATTCCCAGAGTTAAACAAAGAATAATGACCAGAGTGAATTTGAGGTTTTTATACATTAACCTAAATCCAAAGGCTATATCCTGAATCAGCGAGTCAATCACAGGCGTACCTCCGACTTGGGCCGAGATGCGTCTTTCACTATGGTTCCGTCCAACATTTCCACTTTCCGAAGAGCGTAGTCAACGTACCTGGAATCATGAGTCACTAGACAAATGGTTGTCCCCTCTTCGTTTAGAGCGGACAACAGATCCATGATAGCCTCACCGTGTTTACTGTCCAGATTGCCCGTGGGCTCGTCGGCAAGGATGATCTCGGCCTTAGCAACCAAGGCCCGAGCTACTGCCGCTCTCTGCTGTTGGCCGCCTGACAACTGTGTTGGGTGGTGCAAGGATCGCTCCTCCATACCCACCTTTTGCAAGGCGTCTCGAACCCGGTCCCTTCTTTCTTTTGGCTTTACGCCTTGGTAGGTCAGGGGCAACTCCACATTCTGAAAGACGTTCAAATCGCCGATGAGATTGAAATTCTGGAAAATGAACCCTATCTTCCGTCCACGCAAAGCGGCGCAATGATTTCGAGTAAGATCCTGGACTTGCTCACCATCGAGCACATAAGACCCTGTGGATGGCATGTCCAATAAACCCAATATGGAAAGAAGCGTCGATTTGCCGCATCCCGATGGACCGCTTATAGCCACATACTCGCCTCGATAGATGTCCAGGTGAAGTCCAGATAGAGCGTGTGTTTCCAAACCCTTTCCTTTGAAAACCTTGGATATGTTCTCCAAGCGAATGAGCGGGATTCCCCCACTCTTGGCCGCCATTGGGGATTGCATTGCCACATTGTCTATCATTCATGTCTCCTTGTGAATCAGGCTCATTATCCAAATCCAAGCCGAGTTGCAAAAACCCGGGTTGATAGAATGATAGAGCAAAGTGGATGCCAAATCTGTATTCAACTGATTTAATGAGATTTGACTAAATTCCTTCCGAGGGAGCCTACCATCCGTGTCCGATATCGGACACGCCGCGTCCGTCAGCGGACAGGATAGATGCGGTAATCCAGGAGAAGAGATAAGGGCGACCCCACTATGTCAGAAGGCATTCATTTTCTATGAGAAACAGGGTTCCAAGGCGAACCAGTTAAATCAATTAGAAAAAACAGACCTAATCTACAGCGACGGAAGAAGTTCGCTCAATTATACCTGAATATGCTCCAGCCAATCATCTTCCAATCGCTCGGAATGATCTGCGGACAAAAAGCGAAACTCAATACTAATCCTATCTCGGGTCATGGACTCAACCACATAGGTTCTGTGCAAGGTGGCTCCATCAAACAGCAATACATCACCCGGGACCATCTGGGGCCTGATGGCATCATCGGAAAAGGAAGCCGCAACAGCCTGGTCCGCCAATGCTTCCGGCTTTAATAGATAATCCAATGGGACATCCACAATCTCAAGGCCAGGGGCTGTGCTTCCACATGTAGTCAAGGGAATCCAACAGGTGACCATATTCAAAACATCTTCTTTTTTGGGGTCCCTTTTCATAAAGTCGAAGTTTAACGCACCGTCTTGGTGCCAGACATGGGGGTATTGATTTGGAGGTCGATTGGCTGGTGGAAATTGCCGCCTGAACCAGATCTGATCCATATCACAATAAATGGGGGCTTCCAACGCATTTTGCAGCATTGGACTCAAGGCGGCAGCAACCTTGTGAGCCAGATCAACCAGCCAGGGTCTGGATGCAAAGGCGGAAAGGCGCATGGAGCCTGCTAGTTGACGGCCATTTTGGTTGGCCAGTGGAGCATCCTTGTATTTCTGATTGGCAAGGGTCAACAGTTCCTTAAGAATGCCATCGCTCAGCACATT
>JBNKOV010000562.1:0-4183 GCA_050294955.1 Holophagae bacterium | reverse complement strand
GTTCGGCTATTTAATAAAAAGGTGTCTTTCAGTGTTGAAACCAATGATAAAGGGCTATTCCAGTTTGAAACTGTTCCGGTTGGAATTTATCACATCGTTGCTTCTCAAAATCAATGGCACTCTGCAAAATACATGGGCCATTTTCCCGAAATAAGGGTTGAACCTGATACAACCATTATTGGACCAATTCGATTGACCCTTTTTGAAAGCGGTCGGTATATGCTGAAATTGGTTTCAGCGAAGGACCACACACCAGTTTCGGGCGTTGAGGTTGAAATCCCCAGTCTAAAAAAGACGCTTGTTTCGGATTCTTTCGGGACGGTGCAACTAGACGGTCCAGCCGGTGTCTGGTTTCTGGAAGCACGCCATGAAAGTCATATGCCCACTCGTATAAGAGCCGGATTTTATGGAAAGGATCCAGACCCGCTCATGGTGACTCTTGCTCCATCCAGCCCTATTCACCTTGAGATTACCGCCCCTGATGGCGTCCCGCTTCCCGGTGTCTCTGCTACTATCACAGCAAGTCGCGGCGCCAGCATTTCGGATCATTTCGGCGCCATTGTCATCCCCCATGCTCCATTAGATCAATCGTTGAATCTGAGATTGAACAAACCGGGCTACCGTCGCCATAGCCAATCTATTTCTGCAACAACCCAAATGAAGGATCAGGTCATAAAGATCCAGATGGCCAAATTGCCCGCCCACGATTTCCCAGAACCCCGAGAACTTACCATAGGAGGTCAAATCCTCAATTCACAAGGTCATCCGGTCTATGGAGCACTCGTGGAACTTCCCCGATTTGAGTTAAGCGCCACCACCGGAAATGACGGTCACTTCTTATTAGATCCCTTTAAAAGCGGAGGCCGATACTTCCATCTGGTGGCAAGCGCTACGGGTTTTTCGGCAAGTAAAGCCGATTTGGAATTCGGTCAACATGAAGCTGGCCACCAGGATATTCAAATCATTCTTAAGGATGAGCTTACTGTAAGCGGCCAGGTCTTTGACCAAGACGGGTACGTGGTGCCCCAAGGCCGTGTACTGGCCCAGGGAAAGTTTGGAGAAAAGTCGATTCATGCGTCGATAGAAAAAGACGGCTCCTTCTGGCTTGGCGGTCTCTCTTCAGGAGCGGATATTATTATAGAATCCCCTGGTTTTGCGCCTAAAAATATTAAAGCGCCGACATCTGACAAAGAAGAAGCTATGGAAATTATTCTAACAAGGCTGGAGACGTTCCACGGTCAAATAGTTGATCGAGCGACAGGCAAACCTCTAAAATCCTTTAAGATAGAGTTGGGATCGGGAGAATCCATAAACTTCAGGACTGAGGATGGCGCTTTCCTCCTTGAAGAATGTATCCCAGGAAATGCCCTGAACCTGATTGTATCTGCCGAGCATTACACCACACGCCCTTTCCAGGTTTCTGTTGTTGAAGATGGCGCGCAGGATACACCCACAATCCTTGAATTAAGTAGGAAAGGTCTTGAAATAGGCGGCATTGTCAGAAACACGAATCGCCGGTCTCTTTCAGGTGTTTATGTTATAGCGGTCGATCAGAATACCAATGAGGAATTGTATAACGTTCTTTCTGGAAAGAAATGGCGATACGATGAATTGCGAGCAAATCTCTTTTACCAAATTACGACAGGTGAAAAGCCGCCAAATGTTGAGCTTGCAGTTACAAACGCCTATGGCGCCTATAATTTTAGAGATCTACCCGAAGCAACCCCCCTTCACCTTATGATCTTTGGCCCGGGTTATGCTCCGGTTATCGAACGAGATATCCAAGCCCGTGAAAAACTTCTTTCCGTTGTCCTTCCCAAAAACTCACGAATAACGGCTCAATTCAATCGAGAAAGTCTGAAGGATCTGAGCGGCGTCCATTTGAAAGCCCTGGAACAGGACCAGAACAGGAACAGAGAAATTGTTAACTCCTCGCAGTTCTCATTTATCGACAAAGGAGCAGACAAGGTAGAATTTACGGGCCTTACCCCAGGAAAGTATATTCTTTCCGCCGGGATATATGAGAGCCCTGGCAACGACAGACGCATCCTTGCCCAAGAATACTTGGACCTTGAGGAAGGCGAACACCGCGTGGTGAATCTTGGATTTGATCACGGATCGGTTTCTGGCCATGCTTTTCTTGACGGGCGCCCCCTGACTGGAGCCAACCTGTATCTTTTCAAGGATAATAATGGAAATCGCCATCATGAAACCAAAACGGACGAAAATGGATGGTTCCAATTCCCCAAAACCGAACCAGGCTCCTATTTGGTTGTCTACCGGGCAGAGGAGCGCCCTGGCGGCGGAAATTACTTTCTACCCCCACAAAGAGGCTTCAATGCGATCTTGGTAGAAGTGGATCAGGCAGGTTTGGAGCGTGACTTTCATTTTAGGGCCTTTGGCGGACTGGTAGGCCGTTTAGTTACTCAAATGGCTGGGTATCGCCTGTACCTGGAGTGGAAATGCAGTCTTTCAGAGCAGGATTTCACAAACTCCATGTATGCAGGCGGATTTGTGAGGCCAACATCAGGTGGGCATATCATGGTTCAGTCCCTTCCGCCGGGCCAAGGCCGCCTATTCGCACAGTATGGCTCATCCCGATTTGTCATAAAAGACGATATTGTGATCAACGACTTTGGGACCGTAGTAAACCTTGGAGATTTAGAAATTCCCATGACGGGTCGATTGGTTGTCCGGCTATTAAACCCTGATCCCACAGCAGGATCTGTTAGCCTTCGGCTTTACCGACCTGGCGAACAAAAGCCTATCATCCGATCCATCATGCCAACCGGCGGTGACTTTGTAATAGAAGAAGTGCCGGCTGGCCCGATTGAAGTCGTATTTTCAGATGATTTGCCCGGATATAGATTAAATCCAAATTCTCATTTCGTGAATATTGACCCCGGCCAGGAATCAGAAATTGTGGTCAGCCTGGAAACCCTTACAAGCCTGTACTTTTCAATGGAGGACCAGGTTCCATTCCTAGCCGCCAAACTGATTCATCAAGGAACAAATGAAGAAGTGAGCATTGAAAGAATTCTCAAAGCAGTACCGATTAACAGTGAGGAGGTGGAATGGGTTTCCTATGAGGGAAAAGCCTTTAACCTGGCCCCGGGTCCTTGGTTTCTTGAAGTGTATACAGCCGATGGCTCCGCCTACTCCATTTCAATACACCTCAATCCAAATGAGCAGGGCAATTTCGTAGTTCCTACCCTGAAATAGTCAGTTGGCTGGAATCCGGAAAAAATGGCGACATTCCTTGATTCCCCTGCACTGCTCAGTTAAGATGAAGCGTTTTGTTATCTTTCGTCGAGATAGGTCGTCGGATTTGCCGCAAAACTCCAACGTTCGGGAACGCCCCTTTATTTGAACGTGTGTGATTGAGGCTCTCGGATGATCCATTCTTAAAAGGAGTAACAAGCAATGACCAAAGCAATCAAAGGCAATAATGTGAAGGTCCACTATACCGGATCACTGGATGACGGCAGCGTTTTCGACTCATCCAAGGACAGAGATCCCCTGGAATTTGAAATCGGCAAGGGCCAGGTTATCAAGGGATTTGAAGAAGGCGTTTCTGGTATGGCGGTGGGCGACGTAAAGAAGATACATATCGCGCCCGAAGATGCATATGGCCCCTATCATGAAGAAATGACGACCTCTGTCGAAAAATCCCAATTGCCAGAGGGCATGAATCCAGAAATCGACCAGATGCTGCAAATGCAGACGCCTGACGGTCAGGTCATTCAAGTTCGCGTTGCTGAAATAAATGATGACTCTGTCAAGCTGGACGCCAATCATCCCCTTGCGGGCAAGGCTCTTAACTTTGAACTGGAACTTATGGCCATTCAATAAAGATTGCCGTATCTTGGAGTGGAGCGCCTCTCCGCTCCAAGAACGCTTATCAACTATATGACGCCTGAAACTTGTAGGTTACGAATTTCATCTAAATAAAGCTGAATATCTTTTTCGCTGTTAAAGAAATGAGCAGAGACTCTGAGGTGACCGTCTGGCGTGGATACGCCAATGCCTTTTTCGTCTAAATAACGGGCAGCTTCAACCAGAGCTTCAGATTTTAATTTAAAGCTAACGTTACCTGAGTAAGGCAACTTGCCAACAGTTTCGACGCCAAGGGATTGGAGACCGTCTCTGCATTGACCCGCCCGTTCAAGAATGAGGCGCGAAA
>JBNKOV010000561.1:0-4187 GCA_050294955.1 Holophagae bacterium | reverse complement strand
ATGGCCGCGTCAATCACATCTTGTCGGGCAATCTGCTTTTCTTCTTCATCTCGCGCCCCTGTCCAGTCCATCATGCCTCGGTTTACCAGAGCCTGGCCAAACAACTGCTCAACCCCTTTGTGGCGGAGTGTTTCCGCATCTGTGACCTCAAAGGCATAAATTACGCTATTATTGTTCACCTTGCCGTTGACCTGCAGATATCCATTGAAATAATCGGAATAACGATAACAGAGCTGAACGGGTCGGTTTAGGAACACGTCAGGGATAACCTCGGGGAACTGCGTGAGATTTTCAAATAGGCTGCCGTCCTTGTTTCGCCAGGTCAAGCTTACATCCGTAAGAACGGGTGAATTGACCGTCTCAAAGAAGTTGGACATGGCCTCGCCGATATCCTCATCATTTTTAAGAAAATTGGCGACGCCATAACCGGTTTCACTTAACTTACGGAGAAGAAACTCATTGGGTGCGCTGCCCACGCCAAAGGAGTAGATTCTTGCGTCGCCCAGACGATGGTCCACCAATCTCAAAAGAGAGGACTCATTGCCCACGTCCCCATCGGTGAGAAACACCACCATTCGCATGTAACCTTCCGACTTGGGCAAGTCCAAAACAAACGACATGGCCTTTTGCATCTCGGTTCCGCCACTGGCGTGCAACCCGTCAATGTAATTGAGGGCGCGGTTCTCGGTTTGATGAGAAAAACCCAAAAAGGAGTCGTTCATGGATGAGTAGTCGTTGGAGAATCGGACAATGTTGAATCTGTCATTCGGGTTGAGCATGAGTAGACATTCCCGAAGCCCTTCTTTGGCCTGTTCCATGGGTTCGCCATTCATGGAACCCGAGGTGTCGATGAGAAATACGACTTCTTTGGGCATGGCCTCAATATCAGTGGTTTCTGCAAGAGGAGGGAAAAGGGTCGCCATGCCATGAACATACTCTCCATTCTCTGACTGAAGGAAGCTGAGTTGGGGTTGTTCCTCCTCCATGAGTTCCAGCTTCAAAGTGAGATCACGATCTGGCAAGGTTTCTACTTCGGCAAGTTCAACGGAAAACTGCTCAAAATGAGTCTCTTCTACTATGAGATGATGGGTGTTGGAGTAGATGTTTCTAATGGGAAGCCCGCTGACCCTGGCTATTAACTGAACGGTATGTCCGGGGCTTTCAGATCTAGGTGGATCAAGGAAGGTCATGTTGGGAGCAAATGCGAGCGCGGTGAGCTGGATGTCGGGCAATTCCACCATTTCAGGCATGAATTTGGGTCCGAATGTGGTCGGGAAATTGACCTCATAAACCCTACCAGTGAAGGGCAATTGCTCTACATAGGAAAAGATCACGGAGACCTCTTCACCGGGGGCGAAATTGGCGACGGAGGTTTTGAAGATATGTGACAAATCCTCTTCCATCAGGGCTGTCCTTTGCCCTTGATCACGAGCATTCTCATAGGTTTTCCTTGCCTGGACTTTTTCTTGTACGACGGAGCGAATCCGTCGATCACTGTAGACCAGTTCCATATCGGTAACGGTTGCGCCTGCGGGGAGGGGGAAGGTGTAGACCGCCTCCAGATTCATGTCGCTGTCGTTGTAAAAAACCTGAGAAACCGATGCATGTACTATATTTGCGGTAATGTCCAGGTCGATGCGGGTTTCTTTAAGGGGCAGCAGGTACGGGCCGCTGTTGGGATCCAGCGCCTTCAATTGGCCTGCATATCGGGTTTGAGTGGGGGCGGCGTAGAGATAACTCAATGTACATTGGAGCAAAACGAAAGCAGGTAAGCCGAACTTTTTCATGGAACACCTTCCTCATGCCGATTTGTTGGGGGTCGGATTGGGTACTTCCCGTCCGCTGATGTTTATAAGGTGGCGTTCATCTATGAAGTGGAAATGAAGCAAGTTTGAATTCCATGTGAATTCTGGAATTTGCTTTGAATGGACGCCTCCAAACTGAAGCTGCGGCGCCTCACTGCGTCGGAATTTGTTGTCAGATCGCCCTTTCACTGAAAGATAAATCTCCTATTTTGGCTGCTTCCGAAGTAGAATGAAGGCTAGCGGATGTTTCCGGCGGGATGTGTTGTGTCAGAAGCTATCACCAAGCAGAATCAAGATCAGGAGCGAATCCCGGGTTTTTACCAGGACTCACGCGTAAAACCTGAGTGCATGCCTTTCAGCCGAGTGGAGGGCAATGAGAAAGTGATGCTTTTTGTCCACGGGCTCACGGGGAGCCCTGCCGATTTTCGCGAATATGTGAACCCCTATGTGGAAGCTGGTTACGATGTGTTTGTGCCGCTTTGGCCCGGTCATGGGAGTCATATCAGTCTTTTGGAGCGACTTACCTATAAGGAATTGTTCATTCCCTTCGAACCTTTAATGAAATATCTTATGGGCCGATACGGGGAAATTCATGTGACTGCCTTAAGCTATGGCGCGATTATTGGGGCGGATCTTGTACTGCGTCATCCCACTCGGACCCTGTCTTTCCTGGCTCCGGCCTTTTATTTGACTGTGGCCAAGGAAAAGAGCCTGGCCTGGGCCAAACGGCTGAAAATGCACCGATTCCGCAAGAGAGTTCCCAAAGCTAAACTGAAAGAAGATGGGCAGCCTGTTCAACGAGACGACTTTACCTACGACGCTATCGCCCTTCTTCCCGCATTGGAGCTGCACGACCGATCAGAGGTTATTCGCAAGGAACTGGCTACTTGCGAGATCCCGGTTTTTCACGCTCATGGAACAAAAGACGACACCACGCCCCACCATTCCAACCATGCTTTTTTGAAGGGCGTCATGGCCAATTATTCTTATTATCAGGTAGAAAACGGCGTCCATGTGTTGCCTTTGGATCCGGCATGCCTTGATATGGCGCAGGCTCACCTTCAATGGTTGGAGAAACATCGTTGATTAAAATCCACAATTTGTCCAAAACCTTTGAGCACGGCTCCCAAAATGTGAAAGTGCTGGAAAATCTTAACTTTCACCTGGCTGAGTCTGAGTTTGTTACGATTGTAGGCCGGTCAGGGTCTGGAAAATCGACTATTCTAGATCTGATTATGGGTTTAACCAAACCTACGGCTGGCTCTATTGAACACTCAGGAAAAAGGCCCTCCATGGGATACGTGTTTCAGAAACCTGCCCTTTTGCCCTGGCGCACCGTCATCCGCAATGTGGCGTTGCCTTTGGAAATTGCTCGGGTTTCCAAGCTGGAACGCAAGGAAAAGGCAATGACGGCCTTGTCCCAGGTTGGTATGGATTATGCCGCTGGCGCTTTCCCCTTTCAGTTGAGTGGAGGGATGGCCCAAAGGGTGGCTATTGCGCGAGCGCTGGTTCAGGAGCCAGACGTTCTGTTGATGGACGAGCCTTTTTCCGCCATAGACCCCATTCTTCGGGACAATTTGAACCTGAACCTTTTAAAGCTCTGGGCGCGATCCCGCAAAACCATTCTTTTTGTGACTCACAGCATCAATGAAGCAGTGATTCTTTCAGATCGTATCGTGATTCTGGAAGAGGGTCGTTTTGTGAAGGAATTTGATATAGACATTCCCAGGCCACGCACTTACGATACCTTTCACACCAAAGAATTTGCGGGGTTAACCCGAACAATTCGCGAGTATTTGCCCATGCAGCCCAACCAGCCCAGGAGGACGCCCACATGAGTTGGTTGAAGAAGGCGCTCAGAAAGGTTGCGATTGCATGTGGTCTTGTGGTTTCTGTTCTTATCGCCTGGCAGTTGATCATCTTTGTGTTCAATCCGCCAGATTGGTTGTTTCCCACGCCCGGCGCGGTTTGGCTGCGTTTCTTGGAGTTGGTGGAGGCCAATGCGCTTCAACCCCATATTCGCACCACTGCGGTAGAGGTTTTGGCCGGTTATCTCGGCGGCATTGTGGTCGGCGTGATCAGCGCCTATCCCATCTCGCAATTGCGCACCTTGGAGAAGATCGTGACACCTTATCTGATTGCCGCTAATTCGGTGCCGCTGGTTGCTTTCGCGCCATTGCTCATTCTATGGTTGGGCAATGATATGGAGACCAAGATTTTTGTGGCTGGACTTATTGTCTATTTCCCTGTCGCCATCAGCTCCATTACCGGGTTTCATCAACAATCGGCAATCCATACCCGGCTCATGCATTCTCTCCGCGCCAATAAATGGCAACGGTTTATTCATCTCGAATTGCCGAGCGCCATTCCAGGGATATTGGC
>JBNKOV010000560.1:0-4198 GCA_050294955.1 Holophagae bacterium | reverse complement strand
GCCCATAGCAAGTATCAAATTCTCCGGCCAGGGATAGGATGTGAGATCGGAAGAGCCATCTGCGGCTGCGCCGATGAGGTTCACATGCTCGTCCAGGGCATCCTCCTCCACGAGGTATTGAGGGATGTGGAAGACATTGCCCGCCGACGCTCGGATGCAGCCGTGATGATATGGGAAAACGCAGGGGCGGACCCATAGAACGCCGTCAAATCCGAAAGCCGCAGCGCCCCGTATCAGCGCGCCAGCGTTGCCTGGCTCCTGAACTCTATCTAGCAGAAGATAGCGGCCTTTTCTCAATTGCTCTGGCGTTGCGCACCCCAATTTCGGACGCTGGAACACGCCCAGCGGCGGATTGCCTGATCGGGTGGGGGAGACGGCTTTGTACATGGATGGGGATATTTTGAATTTCAAGCATGAAACATCCAGGGGGATATCCCCATCCGACCAGTATTGAAGAGGCTCCAAGCCGGCTTTTAACGCTTCGGTTGCCAGCTTAAGGCCCTCTACCAGAATAAGATTCTCGTCAAAGCCGGGTTTCAATCCTTTTAAGGACTTATAGTGGTGGTTGCTGCGGCTTTGAATCAGTTTGCTTTTCACTATTCTTCCGGGAACCATTCCATAAGGCATTCCACGATAGCGCGGGCCTGCTTGCCAGAGCTGATATTGAACTTGCTCTGAGGAGAGTATTTGCCATTTTGCTTGCGATAACGCTGGATTCTGGCCTTTGGCGCGCTCCAGCTTCCGTCGCGCTTGTTGCGCTCCCGGTACTTGAACATGAGGGTCGCCCAGGCGCCCTTTGTGAGAACGTGCTTTTCCAATTGTTCAACAACAAGCTCTCCGTCTTCTTCCCATTCAACGGTCAGATCATCTACTGACATCTCAAATTCCATTTAATGCTCCTTTACGGCAAAGAATCTAAAAAAGTGAGGATAATCGATTTTGGCCTCAGTTAAAAGAATTTTCTACAAGAATTCCCAAATTCCTTAGAAATTGCCGGGGAACGGGTGGTTTCAGGTGGCCGTTCTTATGCCAGGCCCAGCCTTCCCAACCGGGGTCGCGAGTTGACCGCAGGCCGCGCCAACGTCTCTGCCTTTGGACCATCGAACCGTGTTTAAAATTTTTGACCGGTTTAGGGTGTCCCTGAAATTTTCGATAACCTTCAATTCGGGCTGTCGATAGGACAGGCCATCCGTTTCATTAAAGGGGATCAAGTTCACCTTGCAGCGAATGTTGCTTAAAAGGCGCACGAGGCGCTTGGCGTCCGCTGGCGTATCATTCACGTCTTTTATGAGGACATATTCGAAGGTGATGCGGTCTCTGGGCGGTATGGGCAGCTTTTTACAGGCGTCTATCAGCTCGCGTATGTTCCAGTGCAGGTTCACGGGCATCAACTCGTTTCGCTGATCGTCTGTGGTTGCGTTTAAGGAAACGGCGATGCGAGGCAATTTGGGGTATTCTCCCATGCGGAGCAGGTTGCGCACATGCCCAGAGGTTGAGACGGTGATGCGTTTGGGCGACAAGCCAAATCCTGGCTCGGATGTGAACAACTCTATAGCTTTCATAAGGTTCTGGAGATTTAGCAGGGGTTCGCCCATGCCCATCATGACGATATTAAAGGGTTGCTCGAATTGTTTGTCCTGTTGGATGGCAAAAACCTGGCCGATTATTTCCGCTGGCGTCAGGTTACGAATGAACCCCATTTGAGCTGTAAGGCAGAAACTACAGGCCTGGGCGCAGCCAACCTGAGAGGATAGGCAAAGCGTCACGCCTTTTTCCATGGGCATGTACACCGCTTCAACTTCCTGGCCGCCTCCCAGATTGAAGACGTATTTAATGGAGCCGTCTTGGGATTCATGCTTTTCAAAGGCCGACAGGGTTTTGATTTCCGCCTTGTCGGGCAGGGACTGGCGCAGGGATTTGGGGAGATTGGTCATTTCTGAAATATCGGTGACCTTTTTCTCGTAAATCCAGGAGAGCATCTGTTTCGCTCTGTAAGGCTTCTCGCCCAGAGACTCAAAAAGCGCCGTCATTTCTCCAATTGTAAGCCCAAAAAGATTGCGTGTCCCTTTATTCATCTTCCACTTTTATCTTGAGATCGGTGAGAAATTTTTCATCAAAAGGATTGAGTTTGATGTCTTCCGCTTCCACATGATCCTCGGGGCGATGCAGGAACAAACGGCCCTTGTCTTCGTCATCACGACGGTCCAGGGCTATATTGGCTTCCATAATCAGGTAGATGTCGTAGCCATTACCCTTGATTTGATCGGTGATTACTTTGATCTGGTCATCTTTTGTGAGAGCATGATGCAGCGCCATTCCCAAATCCTTGAGCAACGCCTTCATCTCATCATTCAATTCCATTCATATCTCCTGAAATGTTAAACAGCAACAGACCATTTTTCCCAGTGTTTTGGTTAGGGTATGAATCAAAGACCACTATACGAAGGCCCTTCATACCATAAGAGTATACGATTTCAATCAATTAGTCTATTCATTAGAATTTGAAATAGCGTGAATTTGTTAAGTAACCTTATTAATTAGAGCCGGTATGTCCAAATCCACCATCGCCTCGCGCCGAGTCCTCCAATTGGGAAACCTCCCGCCAGGAGATGCGCTGTATGGGCGCAATGATCAATTGGGCGATTCGCATGCCTCTCTCGATTTCAACCGGTTCTTGCCCCAGATTGATCAGGGGAACAAAAATTTCCCCCCGGTAATCCGCATCGATGGTGCCCGGACTGTTCACGATACCCAACCCTTTTTTCAGGGCCAATCCAGACCTTGGGCGCACCTGACCTTCGAACCCCGTGGAATGGCGATCCTAATGCCCGTAGCGATAGCCCGGCGTTGACCCGGTTGCAGGATTCGAGATTCTGTCTCCGCGCTTCTGAGATCCATGCCTGCAGAAAGCTCGGTTTCATAAGCTGGCAGGGCCAGTCCTTGGAAGTGAGGCATTACGGCCACGTCTACTTTCATCCGATTCGTCCTCCTCAATCCAGACGCCATGGGGTTTTTGGTTGGCTGTCTCCCAAGCGGCCAATAGAAATAAGGCCCATGCTTTTATCGGTTAAGAGCGTTGCAGCCATTTCACGCACCTCGTCTGTCGTCACCTTTTCGATCTGTCGCAAGGCGGAGCCCAGGTTGAATATTTCGCCTGAATACATGTAACTTCTTGCAAGCATGGACGCTCGGCCCTGAGTTGTTTCAAGACTCATGACCAGGGAGCCTGTAAATTGTTCACGGGCGCGAGAGACCTCGCTTTCCTGAATATTTCCCGCTTTCACACTCCGTAACTCATCCAAAGCCAAGTCCATGACCAACTCAAAGTTTTCCGGACTACAGCCGCCGTAAACGGTGAGCAGGCCACAATCTGAACAGGCGTTGGTAAAGGATCCTACGCTGTAGGCCAGTCCCTGTTCCTCTCTAATCCTCTGGAACAGGCGAGAGCTGGCGGAGCCGCCCAGCAGGGTGTTCAACAAATAAAAGGCATTCCGTTTTGGATCTTTCAGAGAGAGGCCGGGAAAGTTGAGGCAAAAGTTCACCTGCTCCAGGTTGGGGTTGGAAATGTACTTCTGATAGGCGTACACCTCAGGAAAGGTTCGGTTTGTGGTTTGTTCTGCTCGATCATTCACGGGAAAAAGCGCTTCCAGCCAGGCGCATAATTGATCGTGGTCCACCTTGCCCGCCGCTGAAACCAGATAGTTCCCCGGTCCATAATGTTTTTGGTGAAATTCCAGGGCCCTTGCCCGATTAAAGCCGCGCACGGCGGACTCCGTCCCCAAAATGGAAGCGCCTATAGTGTTGTTCTTCCAGGAGTTCTGAAGACTTAATTCATAGGCGAGGTCTTCAGGATTATCCTCTTCCATTTTAATTTCTTCCAGGATCACCATGCGTTCCCGGGCCAGTTCCTGCTCGTCAAAGAGGGGATTGACCAGCATATCGGCCAGGATCTGAAGCGCAAAATGAAGCCGATTCTCCCTAACCTTAATGGAGTAACAGGTCTCTTCCTTACCGGTGAACGCATCCAAAATGCCGCCCACCCCGTCGATCTGTTCGGCAATGGCTCTTGCATTGCGGCTGGCCGTCCCCTTGAAAAGCGTATGCTCGATAAAGTGGAACATGCCATTTTCCGCCGCCTGCTCGTCTCGCGAGCCTTTTGACAGCCAGACGCCGAGGGACACCGTTTCAACAGCCGACA
>JBNKOV010000559.1:0-4207 GCA_050294955.1 Holophagae bacterium | reverse complement strand
GGCCTCTTTCCTTCAGGCGAACACCAGCCCTGGCTGCGTGGCGCACTCCCTCCAGCGTGTCGTAAGTGTCCACCAGAAAAACACAATTGTTGGGCATGGCTTGAGCATAAGCTTCAAAAGCGGTCGGCTCGTCGTCAAACGACATAATCCAACTGTGGGCGTGGGTTCCCTTTACCGGAATGCCAAACAGTTTTCCGGCCAAAACATTTGAAGTGCCCGCACACCCTCCCAACCAGGCAGCTCTGCTTGCCGAAAGCCCGCCATCAATGCCCTGCGCTCGCCTTAGCCCAAACTCAAGCACAGGATCCCCTCCACACGCCTCCACCATTCTTGAGGCTTTGGTTGCTATCAGGCTGTGAAAATTCATCAGAGTGAGCAGGGCGGTTTCAAGAATCTGACATTGAATGATAGGACCCTTTATTCGAATCAGAGGCTGGTTTGGAAAGACAAAGTTGCCTTCGGCTATTGCGTCCACATCGCAACGGAATTCCATGTTCTTCAAATAATCCAAAAAATCTTGGTGGAATAGACGGCTGCCGTCGTTCCCTTCAAGACTGGCCAGGTATTGGATGTCTGAATCGGTAAATTTGAAATGGTTCATAAATGAAATGGCGTATTCAAGGCCGTTGGCAACGGTGTAGTTTCCTCCAAAGGGATGTTTCCTGAAGAATAAGTTGAACACGCATTCCTTATCATGGGTCCCAGATTTCCAATATCCGTAGGACATGGTTAACTGGTATAGGTCGGTCAACAGGGAAAGCGATGGTTTATATAGAGATTCAAGGGTCATGCACCGCTCCGAATTGACTGTTTGCCTTTACCATGTCCAAAAGCAATTGCGGTGGCGTGAATCGAACGCCATACTCTGCTTCAAGCTGCTTCGTTCTTGCGGTGAACGCGGCAAGACCATAATCGTTGACATATTGCAGGGTTCCACCCTTAAACGGCGCAAATCCCCAACCTAGGATGCTGCCAATATTGGCGTCGGCTACGGAGGTGAGAACTCCTTCCTCCAGACAGCGAATGGTCTCCAATGCCTGAACAAACATCATGCGTTCCATCATCTTGTCCTGAGGGAGCTGGTTAGCTGCTGGGGTGTAGATGTCCGTTAGCCCGGACCAAAGGTGTTTTTTTCCCTCGGGTGGATAGTCGTAGAATCCTCTACCCGCTTTTTTGCCCGGTCTGTTTAATTCCTGCACAAAATGGGCGATCACCCTGTCAGCGGGATGAGAGGACGCTGTTTGGCCCATAGCCTCCAAATCTTTGACTGTTTGGGTGTTAATGTGGTGCATGAGCGACAGGCTTACTTCATCAGAAAGGGCCAACGGTCCTACGGGCATGCCAGCCTGAAGACCTGCGGATTCAATGGCTCTGGGGGCCATGCCTTCCTGTAAAAGCGCCATGCCTTCCCGCACATAAGTGCTGAACACCCTGCTTGTGTAAAACCCTCTACTGTCATTCACGACTATGGGCGTCTTTCGGATGGCTAAAACAAAATCGAAGGCTGTGGCAAGCGCTTCTTTACTGGTCTGTTCACCAACGATGATTTCCACCAATTGCATCTTATCGACTGGTGAAAAGAAGTGAAGACCAATGAACTGCTGAGGCCTGGAGGACGCTTTGGCCAGTCCCGTAATGGGAAGCGTTGACGTGTTGGATGCAAAAACGCCTCCTGGATCCATCGCCGCCTCGGATTCTCTGGTTACTTCCGCCTTTAATTCGCGATCTTCGAAAACGGCCTCGACAATCAAGTCACAGCCCGAAAGGTCCTCTGCTTTGCAAGTGGGTTTGATGCGATCTAAAACGGCCTGCGCCTTCTCCGGCGTAGACCTTCCCCGCGACATTCTTTTCTCCAACAATTTCTGAGAATAAGCCTTGCCCTTTTCGGCTTGTTCCTGGGAAACATCCTTTAACACCACTTCCAATCCGGACAGAGCGCATGACCAGGCAATGCCGGAACCCATCATTCCTGCGCCCAATACCCCCACTTTTTTTATGGTGGAAGACGCCGCATTCTGGGGACGGCTGCCGCCTCTTTTAATCTCGTTCATCTGGAACCAGAAGGCCGTAATCATATTTTTTGCTGTTCTATCCGTAACCGCTTTTGCGAAGTAACGGGACTCAATGCGGTCGGCGGTGTCAAAATCTACCTGAGAACCTTCGTAAACGGAAGCCAGAGCCCATTGTTGATTGGGATAATTGCCCCGGGTTTTCTGGTTCAACATGGAGGGAGCAACAGACATTAGCTGCATGATGGCTCCGCCTTTGGGGCTCCCACCCGGCCATTTGAAATCTTTGCAGTCCCAGGGTTGGTTGGATCGAGGATGGGTAAGTATCCAATCTTTCGCCTGGAACATAAGATCCTCTGGCGTCTCTGCAAGTGCGTCTATTAGACCATTTTCCAAGGCCTGCTGGGGAGCAAAATCCTTGCCTTCCAGTAAAATAGGCAGCGCCTTTTGGATTCCTATCATTCGCGGGAGACGCGTTGCGCCGCCGCCTCCCGGAAAAAGGCCCAGCTTCACTTCGGGGAAACCCAGCCGTACGCCCTTTTTATTGAGAGCAATGCGATGATGCGCAATCAGGGTCAGCTCCATGCCGCCCCCAAGAGCCGTGCCATTTATGGCCGCTACAACGGGGACTCCCAGGCATTCCAATTTCCGAACACAGGCTTTAAAATTCATGCTCATTTCAAATGCGTCTGCTGGGTTGGTTAAATTTAGGAGCATCTGAAGGTCTGCTCCTGCCATAAAATCGTTTTTGGCGGATGTGAGCACTACACCCGCTGGGGGCTTCGCTGCCAATTGCGCAACGCATTTGCTCAGATCGTCAAATAGTTCTTTTCCCAAGAGATTGGCGGAACGTCCTGGTAAATCCAT
The DNA here is from genome assembly GCA_050294955.1 of Holophagae bacterium. GTDB lineage: Bacteria > Acidobacteriota > Holophagae > Acanthopleuribacterales > Acanthopleuribacteraceae > JBNKOV01. Next base: position 1,331 of record JBNKOV010000559.1, on the reverse strand, counting down.
TGTTATAACGGCGATTTGTTTTTCATCTCTTTCCACACGGATCATGATCCACCTCGTTTTTGACGCTTCGCAAGGTTCACCGGCTTATGTTACCGTTTTTTGAGGTTGGGGAGCAAGGGTTCTGGTGGTTTTGGACGCATCCACCCATTAAGGGCGTTGCGGCCTTTGCTCGGGTCGGTTGTTTTGCACGTGACCGGCGCAACCTCGTGATAGTAATGACTGGGGAAAAAGACAATGCTGTTATTGAGTGGTTTAAGAGCAGTAAAAATCTGTGTGCATTGGTCTTTTAAGACGTCAGTGTCATAGAGCAGAAGGTCGCCGCCTTCGAACTCTCCGGGTTCCTCATAAAAGTAATAGACATAACTCAACTTCCGTCTTCGGTAGCCTGGCAAATCCCGGCTGTCTCTGTGAATGGTGTAGTAGTCGCCATCCAAGTGCGAGACCATCTGCATCTCCGTGCGGTCAGGAATAAATGGGTCCATTCCCAAGCGTGGCCAGATTTCAGGCAGAGTGCGGTGAACGTGGTTTGTAAAAAAGGTCTGTACGTCTTCCAAATCCTGTTCGTATAGAACTTGAGAAGATCGCGGATTAGGAAAATCCCTTATAGCCACGTCGGAAGATTTGAACGCATGTCGTTTTTTCCTTAAGCAGTTTAATACACTGCTGTGCTCCTCTTGGGAAAGAAAGTCCTCTATGCGAACGAAGGGCGCTGTTGTCATTTCGGTTGGTGGAAAGGGGAGAGGTTTGCCTTCAAGGATGGCGCAGGCCTGCAAGGCAATGGGATCTTGAGGATGGAAATGAACCAGCTTCTTGTAGATCAATAGGGCTCTTTCCAATTCACCTTTGCTTCGCAGCATGTCTCCCAGCGCTCGCAAATTTCCTGGGTCGCTGGGATCTTGTTCTAGCTTTTGGTCGAGCATGGCGACTGCTTTTTCCAAGAGGCCGCCGGGCTGTCGAAGGGCTCGAAGCATCAGGTTGTGTTTTTCCACCGTGTTTTGTTCCATGCCTTAACTCCGCGCCATGCCACATCGGCTCATTTTAATTCCCTGAGCATTATGCCGCAACCGGGCGTCCCTTCAAAAGAAAAATAACTCGCCCTAGAGAGGATCCGGCTCTTTGGTCGCAAGATCCTGGTATGGATCGGGTTCTGTTTGGGTCTGACTCACTTCCCAACCCAGAAGTTGATAACTGCTCATGAGACGAAAAATGGTGACCGCGCCATCTGGCCTGTCTACCAAAACATCCACAGGATTTTTGCCCGATGCACAGGCCGCTTGGAGCTGATCGATCATGGCCATTCCAGCTTTCAGGTTCAATCGCACCTGAACAAT
>JBNKOV010000558.1:0-4208 GCA_050294955.1 Holophagae bacterium | reverse complement strand
AGCTGTGCAGCTTTGGCGCCCATGTTTGCAGGTATTTCCTCGGGTTGAGCAAGGCCAACCTTTTCGTGTTTCCCATTGGACAAGAGTTAGGCAACCGGAATGGCGTTCTGAGCGGGTTGATCCCCTGTCTAAGCTCCCTCGGCCTCGGTAAAAACCGGTGAGAACCCGCCTCCAGGGGTTTTCATATTGGTGGTTTGACCTCTGTACAACCGTGCTGCCATGAATTGCAGCCGTCCGTCATAGACGTAGGCTCGCAGATCCACTTTAAGCACCTGGGGTTGATCGCCAACCATGATGTGGCGTTCCCCAGGCGGGGTTAGATCCTGGGCCACATAACCGCCTTCGGCGATGTGGGTCCATACTTTCTTGGTGAGCTTGGATCCGCGATACACCGCACGGCTGCCAAATCCCGTAACCGGCTTGAAGAATTTGGTTTTTCGGTCGGCCCAAAAGGCTTCGGCATTTTCAGGGAACACCTGTTCGGTTTGGGGAATGCCGGTTGTAAGGGTTTGACATAATTCGGGATCTACGTATTTTTCCAGCCAGGACGCCTGAGAGAGTAGGGTGAGGTTGCGCTTATCCGCGTAAAGGGCGTAGGCCCTGGGGTGCGGGGTGATGACGGCGGCTTGATTCAGATAGGCTTGCCTCAGGGGTTCGCTGGCCGCCTCCTGCAGGTAGAAATCGCAGTGGCGATTGTAGACCATGTTAATTCGAAGCCCCTTGTACAGCAGCTTCTCGTTTGCCCAGGTCAGGGATTCGGGGTCGCAGATGATGGCTTGGAAGCCATGTCTTTCAAACATTTTGCGGTAGAGCGCGAATTCGGGGAACATGCCTTGAGCCATGGGATCATCGTCCACGATGGCAATGGTTTTCAGGTCTTCGCCGGGATGTTGCAAGGCCCATTCGCGCCGGAACATTTCCATGAAGCAGTCCTCGATATGGGTGGGATCTGCAATGCCGGCGACGCTTCTCTGAACCGCCAGACAGCAGGCGATTTGGGCGCGGGCCAGGTAGGCGTTGAACAAGGCGCCGCCCGCGTTGGTGTTGATTTCTATCAATTTGGGTCCGTCCGCGCCGAGATGGAAGTCGTAGCCGAAGAAGACGCCTTTGGGATTGGGCTTGAAATTATAGACTTCCGGCGCCCAGCGCGACACGGCTCGCTGGTAGGCCGGTGTTTCGGCGACCCGATGCACGGCCTGGATGATGGCTTGCATTTGGGCGACATGCCTTCTGGAGACAAAGACGGGGGTGTCGGAGAACAGGTGGGGATGGGAATTGGCGAGGGGCTGGGTCAGTCCGGCTTCGGTGAGGTCTCGATCAAGCTCGTGGAACAGTTGCTTTCGGTCGAGGGTGATGACCGCGCAGCAGTTCATTTCATTGAGTTTGTCCAGAACATCGGGTTGCCCGAAAAAGGCGTCGATCTGAGATTTCTGGTTGCGGACCATGACGTCCTCCTCCTATGTTTTCGCCGCCCGGAGATCCTGCTCAACTGTTCATGGGGTTTCCGCTCCCAATAGGAATTGGGAAACCGATTCATCCAGCGCGTTGCCATATACTCCAGGGTCTAAATTCCTTAACCAGCTATCGGCCAATATTCCCGGCGGCATGTTGGCGGTCAGTTTTTCCGGTCTCGGTCCCCAGTCGCTCCGAACGACGCCATCCCGGTCCAACACTAGCAGACGGGGCGATCTTCGGTCGATCTGGGGATGGAATACGGGGAAGAACCAGGAATAGTCGAAATAACGCGCCTGCAGTCCGGCCTGGTTGGCAAAGGTCTTTCCCAACAGGGGGATGCTTAACAGGGCGTCTATGCTTCGGGGGGTGAACACCACGGCCAGTTTCGTCCATTGGCATTGTTCCAGCGCCCAGGCAGTTGTTTCCAGGGGACGGGCGTCCAGGACCGCCCGCAGGAATTCATCCCGGTTGTGAGTCCAGGTCTCGCAACACTCTGTCCAGGTCAGGCCCCGTTGAAACAAGCAATGATCGAAACGATAATTCATACCGTGCTCCACATACATAACTTTATTCTACCATGCATTTTCCTGAAAAAGACAGTTTGTTGAATTCAAGAGAAAAAGGTGGGTTGTGGGAATAGGGCACGGTGTTGATTGCGGAGGGCCGGGTGAGCTTGGAGAGTGGACGGGAAGGTTACGTTTGGGATGGCGGGCGGGTGATGATTTGGATTTGTTTGACGGCGTTCTCGGCTCGGGTCCTGGCCTGTTCCGGGGTTTGGCCAATGGTCATGAGCACGCCTGCTCTGCCCGGGTGGTTTTCGATGGGCGCGATGGTCTCGCCAACGGCGGTTCGGAGTTCGCACCACACCACGTACTCTAATGCGCTGACTTCATTAAACCCCTGTATACTCACTACTTCTCCTGGCTGGGGGATGAAATATCTCTGGCAAACGCATTGGTTGGTTTTGGCTGCGAGCCAGCCGGGATCTACGGTCTCGCCCAGGGCTTGCATGATGGCGAATCGCACCAGTTCCACTCCGGTGTTGAGGGGAATGGAGTGGGTGCAAAAGTAGCCGCCGCTTAACCTTGCGGCTATTTCGATGATGTGGGGCTGGCCGTTGTGAACCACCACGTCGCCTTTTACGACGCCATTCTGAACGCCCAAGGCTTGGGCGGCCTTTTGGATGAGAGCCTTCACGCGATCACGGGTGGGTTCATCTGCGTGGCCTGGCAGGTCGCCGCCGTTTTCGATGAAATACGGGGCGTAGGTTTCCAATAACTCGTAGTTTCGATCGGAAAAGCCCGGGGTGTGGGCGACGCCGTCTATAACCAGCGACTCGGTGCTAATTTGCGGGCCGCTGAGATAATGTTCGGCCATAACCCGTTGGGTTGGCGAGAATTGGAGGGCGTAGTCGTAGGCCTTTTCCAGATCCATTTCGGGGGTTAATCGCTGCACGCCGCGGGCGCCGCGACTGTCTACCGGTTTGATGACCAGGGGCCGGGGCTGTTGGGCCTGCAAGGTTTTTAAATGATCCGCCGACGCCACCCGAGAATACCAGGGAATGGGCACGCGCTCCCGGGCGAACCGGTCTTTCATGGCCAGCTTGTCCATGGCCAACCGGGCTGTTTCCGGGGAAATGCCGGGCAGTCCAAAGGCCTCGGCCACCAGGGCCACGGTCAGGGGCACGTCCACGCCCAGACAGATCACCCCGTGGATGGGGCCGTGTTCGGCGCTCCAGACCCGGACGGCCTCAATGGTTTGCGGGCCGTTGTAGGTATCTGCAATTAAAGCATGATGGGCGTCCTCAAAGCAGGGCGCCTGAGGGTTTCTGTCGCTGACAATGACCCGCAATCCCATCTCACGGGCCAGTTGCACGCCCGGACGGGTCTCTATGCCGCCGCCAACAAACAGGAGAGTTTTTTGCATGGATCACCTCGACCCGGAAAAGAAGTCCGGGCCGAAGTATACCATATTTAGAGGATTCAAGCGCTAGGAGACCGCGCCAATCCCCTCAATTCAGTGGATTTTAACTGCCCAGGAAGATTTCCACCCGGCGATTGCGACGACGTCCCTCGGCGGTGGTGTTGTCGGCCACGGGCGCCTCCATGCCGAAGCCAAAGGTTTTGTCTACGTTGATGCCGGTCTCACCCAGGAGCCGCTTCACGTTGTTGGCCCGTTCCAGGGAGAGCATGCGGTTGGTTTCAGGGGATCCCAGCCGGTCGGTATGGCCCACCAGGATGATGTTTCTCCGCTTGAACTTGGGGTTGCGCATGAGCGCCGCGAGGCGGTTGAGGTCGTCGCGAGCCCGGTTATCCAGAGCCTCGGAGCCCAGGTCGAACCGCACGGCGACCAGGAACTCGGCCTGACCCACGGTCTGCTCGTACAGATTGGTGGAAAAGAACTCGGGCGCCTTGACGTCCTCCTCCTGGGCCACATCCAACGACAGATCCACCAGATTGGAAACCCGAGCGAGCTGTTGCCCCCTGTCGGATCGAGCAAAGGCGACAAACTTAGAAACCAGAGGATTCTCAGGGGCTTCCGAAGTATAGAAGTAGAGCCGACGGGCCAGAGGGTAGGCTTCCGCCTTCACGGTGGCGTAGGTGGGCTCCACCGCCATGGCGCCGCCCGCGCTCACGGCCAGGGCCTTGGCCTCGCGAATGTAGGGCAGACCGATAAAGCCAATGGCCAAAGGATCTTTCATCACCATCTCATACAAGTGCATGCTGTCCTCATAACGGCGAGCCCAATGCTTG
>JBNKOV010000557.1:0-4216 GCA_050294955.1 Holophagae bacterium | reverse complement strand
ATTAGAGCAGTCAACCCTCGTTCGAATATCAAACTCTTCCAGGATCTGGTCTAACAGGGCCGCCAACATCTTTGGAACTGGTCCCGGCTTGCTTGTTTCGTCTGGCAAAAGCACGCTCACATCCGCCATCTGCGCCAATGGGTCGAATAAGGTCATCTGCCTTTGCATATTGTCGCTGAGGCTGGAATACCGATTGTCCCTGTATTCCGTAATATTTCGGGTAGGTCCATAGGACAAGACCATTCGTTCACCCAACTGATCCCAAATTCTCTGGGCGTCAATCGGCTGTTGATCTATCCATTCTGAATCCAGACCTTCCTTTGTGATTTTTAAACTCAAGGTAAATCGGCGCTCGCCCTGACGAATGACAGCTTCCAGCGTGGCGGGGTGGAGAACACCCTCTTGATTTCGGCACATTCTTTTCAGGCGATTTTCTCCCAATTGATGGGATTCCTTTTCCCCTAACAACAAAAGGCATATGGCTTCGAGAATGGAAGACTTGCCAGCGCCGTTGACGCCCACCACACAGTTCCATACGCCCCCAAGAAATGAACCGCCGCCAAATCCCAGACTGACCTCTTCAAAACATCGGAAATTGTTCAGCTTTGCTTTCTCAATAAATACCGGACCGTCACCCAAACCATTCTGACCTGTTATGCCCCAAATGAGCCGGCTCAGGGGCTCTGGATCCTCCAAGCGAAAATCAACCCAGGATATGCCTTTTAGGAAATGGGGAAGCTCGGGTGTTTCAGCGCCAGGCAATAAAACCGGGATAACTGGGCATTTTCGAACCACAAACTCTGTCATGAAAGACGTAAGCACCATATCTTGCCACGGGCCAATACCTGAAGGTCCAACAAACACTGCCATTGTTTTAATTGATTCTATCTGTTTTTCAAGTTGGAAATGCCATGGCGAGCCAGGCCTTAATTCCCAATAATCAAGCCATGGACGAAGTCCTCTTTCTTTGAGCTGATTGGCAATCCGCTTTACAGCCTTTTTATCTGAACTGTTGTAGGAGAAAAACACATCGAACATTTGTTCCAAAGCCATAGTCCTAAACTGGAAATCAAGAGAAAGACACTCCTGATTCATGATTGTAGCCCAATCTTAGCTTAAAATCGAGGGTTTGAAAATAAGCCTGCTTCATGAATCGCTGCATTTCTCGCTCCAAACCCTAAAAAATGAACCTAATCGGATTGATAGGCTTGGGCCATGATCTTTTTGAAGAAACGGGCGAAGCTATCGGGGCGGGTTCCCGTGAAACGCAGCCCTGCTGTGCCCTGGCGGACCCACATCAGCTTGCCGTCCATTAATTGATAGGCCCCGTCGTAGTTGATTTGCATTCGGAAAACTTCGCCAATATCGCCCTCGTGAACCTCTTTGGTCTTCACCTTTAAACCCTGATATGAGATGTCCAAAGCCTCAGTTTTCTCCTGGATGGGGGTATGGAAATGGACCGTCACGCCCTCCACAGTGAAACGCTGGTATTTGCGCATTTCTCGGAGAATCTGTTCCGTCTCCCGCCGCCACGACCTGCGAGGATCCAGGACCGAGTTGATTTTTAACAGCACCATTTCAGAAAGGAACGGCATGGCCAAAAGCGCGCCAACACCTTTGGATGGAAGATCCTGCTCCAATTCGGATTGGCCGCCGGCCAGGATGATGTTGGGTTTCAATCCGGGCCGCATCTTCTCGATTGCGCCAGGAAAAGACTTCTGCATAAAGAACTTGAAATCTACGATGATCACTTCGGGTCGGTGTTGACGAATGAGTTCGGTCAACTCATCCATGTCTTCGGTTTCATGGCAAGCCGCCACCCGACCATCTACCGCCTGATGGATTTTCGTGCGCAACAGCGCAGATCCACTGGCCACGCAGATAGAGAGGTTCTCGTGATCAAAAGGGATTTTTATTGGACCGTCGTTCACTTCGAAACTCTCCCTGGTTATGGATTCAATCCATACCGATTCAGCATGCCATAGAAAGTGGATCGAGACAAGCCCAAACGCTTCATTGCTTTGGTTTTATTGCCGTCGCAAAGCTTGATCGCCTCGTCCAGAATTTCGGCGGCGTGCCGACTCATAAGCTCATCAAAGGTGCCGCCGCTGAGATGAGACGCCTCATCGGGTTCCTCTTCCTGGCCGAGAAAATCGATGCCAATGAGATCTTCATCGTCCTCAAAAACCATGGCCCTTTCAATCATATGCTCCAATTCCCGCACGTTCCCCGAGCGGAACTCCATCTGGGCGAGCCGGTCCATGGCCTGGGGTTTCAAGCCCTTGAAATCAAGGCCCAAACGCTGATTGTACTTCTTCACAAAATGCTCGCATAACAGGGGGATGTCGGACCGACGCTCCCGCAGCGGCGGCGCTTGAAGGGTTAACCCCTTCAGCCTTTGGTACAGGTCGTTGCGGAATTCGCCATGAACAGACATCTCCTTTAAGTTGCGATGTGTCGCCGCAATTACACGGGTGTTCACCTTCATGGGCGCATCCGAACCCACAGACAACACCTCTCCGCATTCCAAAGTTCTCAGCATGGCAACCTGCATGTCCATAGGCATTTCGCCAATTTCATCCATAAAAAGAACCCCGCCCTCGGCTTTCTTGAAAAGGCCGGGCCGGTCTTTGTTGGCTCCCGTGAAACTGCCTTTCACGAAACCAAAAAGCTCGCTCTTCATCAGGCCGGGCTCAATGCCGCCGCAGTTCATGCTTATGAACGGGCCATCGTAGTTGCCCAGGTCATAGATGGCTCTTGCAATAAGCTCCTTTCCGGTTCCGCTTTCACCCTGAATCAAAACCGTAGAAGGCACCCGAGCCAGTTTCTGGATGTAACGAAACAGATGGAGCATGCTGGGGTGGTTGGAGATGAGGTGGACGCGGCTCATAGCCACCTGAGACTTCATCTCGTCTAACTCAAAACTCTTCTTCTCGAAATCCCTGGAACTGTTGAGCAACTGTTGAACATCTGCGAGCAGAGCGCCCAACAAAAGGCCTTCCTGCTTCTGGAAGGACGCCTGTTGGAATCGGCGCTCCATATAAAAGACGCCTTGAACCTTTCGATCGATAATGGCAGGGACCGCGAGAAAACGCATCATGCGGATCTTGCCTGTAGCCGAAGCGCCGGGCCTGCCGCCATGCATGATGGGCATGTCGCCGCTCATGGGCTCCATGGCCGCCGCCGCTCGCTGGAACACCTCCACAGGAAAGACCCGATCAGGTTGGGAAATGTCCACTCCTGTGTTGGTGCGGGCCATTAAACAACGCAGCCCCCCATGTCCCTTGCCGAAATAACCCGCGCGCTCAGCGCCAAAAACCCGCACAATGCAGTCGATGGCATTGCGCAGGATGGAGCGCATGGAAGCTAAATTGCTTCCCGTCATTATCTGGTGGAACAGTTCGTATCGGTTCATGTTTCAATGCCTTGGATGTTATGAAAACTCAAGGGCGAAGGCTTCGTCCTCCATCCGGATCATGAGGTTTTTGGGAAGCTCGCCCTCCAACAGACGCTGAAGAATCTCTTCAGCGATCAATGGCAGCAACTCGCCATTCAGGATATGGTCGATATTGCGAGCGCCCGCCTCCACAAGCCGACAACGGTCGCTAATGCTCTGAACAACCGCTGCGTCAATTCTCATGGTGACGCCATGTTCCTCCATGAGACGTTTGGCGATTTTACGCAATTTCAACCCGGTGATGCGTTTCATGACCGCCTCCGAGATGGGAGTGTATGGCAACACCGTCATACGAGCCAACAACGCTGGTTTGAAGTATTTATTGAGTTCGGGCCGAATGGCTTCCAATATTTCCGAAATATCGGGCCATGGCTCCTCGGCGCACATATCCTCGATAATGGCGCTGCCCAGATTGCTGGTCATCATGACAATGGTGTTGCGGAAATCAATAATGCGGCCCTCGCCATCGGCGCAATGGCCCTTGTCAAATACCTGATAAAACAGGTTCATGACATCGGGATGGCCTTTTTCCACCTCATCCAACAACACCACAGAGTAGGGGCGCTGGCGAACTGCCTCCGTTAAAACGCCGCCCTCGCCATAACCGACATATCCCGGCGGCGATCCGATAAGCCTTGAAAGGGTGTGCTTCTCCTGGTATTCCGACATGTTGATGGTCACCATGTTCTGTTCGCCGCCATAGAGCAGTTCGGACAGGGCCAAGGCCGTTTCGGTTTTCCCGACACCGCTGGGCCCCAC
>JBNKOV010000556.1:0-4218 GCA_050294955.1 Holophagae bacterium | reverse complement strand
CTTCCGATCTTGGTAGTGTCAGAACCTGAAGTCCAAATAACCTCTCCGGTTTTCCGGTTCAGAGCAGTAAAAGCCCTCCCTTCTTCGTCACCTGTCATGAGAATGACCTTATCGTCCAAAATCGTGGGTACGGTGTTAAACCCGTAATGAGGAATGCGGGCTTTCAGATCTTCACCCAAACGACGCTCCCATAATTTCTTTCCGTCCGCTAGAGTGACAGCTACCATCCGTCCGTGGGGATCGAGCGCATAAACAACACCGTCTGCAATGGTTGGCGTACCTGTTGGACCATCGTCTGATCCACTATGCCCCTTGTAAACCGGTCCAATGACATAGCGCCATTTTTCCTCTCCGCTTTCAGCGCTAAAAGCGATAAGAATATCCGAAGTCTCATCAGAGAACATGGTCACAGCGGTTTTACCTACCACCGAAATTGCCGCGTAACCCGAGCCCAAATCCTTCTTCCAATCAATTTCAAAGCCGAATGTCTTGTCTTTTAGGGGGTTCTCCGTTTCAACCGCGCCGTTGCGATTGGGTCCGCGGAAATGAGGCCAATCATTGCAAAAGCCAGGAAGCCAGTGACAAAGCAATGCGCACAAGATCCAAAGTTTATTCATTTCTTCTCCCTTCGATTCTCAGAAAAGCCTGAAACCAGACCATCTCTACTCACCAGTGCAACTCATGTTTGAGTGAAACCATCCAACAATTTCAGTTAACATACATTCTAACGAAATTCGCTTCCATTTTCTTCAATAATCCCCAAAATACCGGGTTTCAAAGGCCCTTTGGAGCCGATAACTTCAAATTGAAATTCCGAGATCCCTAAAACAGATCTCCCGACTATAATGTGGAGTGCTCAAGCTGGAGCGCTTTTTAATCGTGGCGGGATTTGACATGCAGAAACTTACACAAACACCATGGTTTCAGATACCCACGCCCTGTTTCAAAAGACCGGGAAAGGCAGTCGTGGTGGGAGGCGGCATTGCTGGAACAACGGTCGCCTACGCCCTGGCTGAAAAAGGCTTACAAGTCACACTGTTGGAGAGGGAATCGGAACTGGCTACCCAAGCTTCAGGAAACCCGGCTGGAATAATTCTTCCCCACCTGGCAATTCAGCCGAACCCTATGAGTCGTTTCCTCCTGGCAGCGTATAAGGCGGTGTTACAAGAAATCCACCAAATGAACCTACAGGGGCTGAGCACAGGCTGGAACCCTCTTGGGGTGATTCACCTGCTTACAACAGACCGGTTAAACAAGCTCTACGAAACTTTACCACAATTGCAGTATTACCAAGATATTGCCATTGGATTGAGCCCTGGGGAAACCAAAGAAAAAAGCGGGATAAACCTGAGCAGACCGTCCTTATACTACCCGGGCGGGGGTTATCTGAATCCACGGTTGTTTTGCGACGCCTTTGCCAGAAGACTCTCCATTGAAATTCGTTATTACCGCCAGGCTGTTCGGCTGGAAAAGGATTTCCAAAACTGGTTGGTCTTCGACGAGGATGAGCGCTTAATCACCAAAGCGGATATCCTGGTGCTGGCAAACGGAAAAGAGGCGGCCGCCATAGCTCAAACATGCACGCTTCCCTTCATTCCAACCCGAGGACAACTCACTTTTGTTCCCAAAAATATGATTCAACCTGCGCCAAAAACCGTTATCTGTCATGACGGTTACTTCATACCAAATCTGAATGGCGTGCATCTCCTGGGTGCAACCTGGAGTCCCGAAAAGACAACCACCCTCAGCGAAGCCGATCAAAAGACTCTTATAAATAACCTGATCCGGGAGGTTCCAGCCCTTTCTATTAAGGGAAGTCCACCACTTCAAGGACGTGCGTCCCATCGAACCCAGAGCCCGGATCATCTCCCCATGGTGGGACCCGTACCCGATTTTCAAAACTTTCTAACCACATATAATGACCTTCACCATGGGAAGCCTGGCAAAACCTATCCCAAAGGCCCCTACCACGAGGGGCTCTATATATCAGCAGCCCATGGCGCGCGAGGCCTGGTATCCGCCTGGGCTTCCGCCCAAATTCTCGCAGCACAGATAACGGACCAGACCCCGCCCTTTGAACAGGATCTGGTCAACGCCGTCAACCCAGCTCGTTTTTTGATCAGACAGCTTAAGAAAAAACCTGAAGACAGACCGCAACATCTACGCCTCTTTTAATCTCGCCATTTCGGGTCAATCTTACCCAAAAATCTACTTAAACATGCTCATAGCACGTTTATGAATAGATTGTAGATCATGGAGAGAGGCGGAATAAAACTGCCGGTCGCTTGCCAATTCCCTTTAGAGATTTGGCAGTGATACATACCAGATATCATGTCCCCTGGCAAAGGTAGGCGTGTCCAAAAAGACCATGCTTCTAATTGACACTAGAAGCGTACCTAAGTAGACCAAAGCAAGTTTGGATTCCATATTTACACCCCTTGGCAGACAAATCTCCCTCTATCAGGTTTACATATTATATGCAGGAAAAACAACGCCTGTCAAACAGAAAATCCTCCCAGCTTCTTTTTTACGCACTCCGCATAGTAAACCACCCTAACAAATTACTCACAACCTGGAATTTTCACCAAACAACATGCAAATTTACCAAAAACATGGATTATCACACGCCACACCCCATATATCGTAGGAGAGCCAACCATCACTACCACATAAGGCGTAGTACTTTTTACATACATCCCATCGCCTAAATAGAGGCGACCCATTGAATGGCGCCGATATCTACAATAGGCCGTTGAAAAAAGAGTTTTGTGGATGACCAGACTTAACCCGCATGAACAGAGACTACAGCAAGAATGACAACCGAAGCCTTTTACAAACATCTTAACTCAGGTACATTTCAAATTGCCGTTCGGAGGCTGGTTCAGAGGCGACACGAGAACAATTGTCTTGATATTCAACCGGTTTTCAATTAATCTTTGGGGTTTTCGGATTGTTCCAACAGCGTCCCCATCCCGGGCGCGCAAACTGCACAGAAAGGCCTTATTTATGCTCATTCTCCCGGGTTCTCCCGCTCTTTCTCCTTTTAGAATAAAAAAGTTATTTCATGAATTGAAAATGACGGATTCCACCATTGTCGATGTTCAGGCCCAATTCATTCATTTTGCGGAGCTTCACTCAGATCTTTCGGAAGATGAACGGGTGATATTAGAGCGGATTCTACAATACGGTCCCAGGAGAAAGGCAATAAACACCCGAGGAATTCAGTTCCTGATTGTGCCAAGACCGGGTTCTATTTCTCCCTGGTCTTCCAAGGCAACTGACATAGCCCATAATTGTGGATTGAGCAAAGTTGCCAGGTTAGAGAGAGGCTGCCTTTACTTTGTAGAAGGTCCAGCCGACCCAAATGATGAGACCAGAAAAAAAATCGCAGCCCATCTGCATGATCGCATGACCCAGGCTGTTTTGGAAACTACAGAACAGGCCATTTGCCTTTTCGAGCACCACTCGCCCAAACCGTTGAACTATGTGGACATCCTGAGTGGCGGTCGGAAGGCTCTGGTCGAAGCAAACCAGAGTCTGGGGCTGGCTCTGGCCGACGACGAAATTGACTATCTTTTGTCCAGCTTCATGGAGCTGAAGCGCAATCCTTCCGATGTAGAACTCATGATGTTTGCTCAGGCTAATTCGGAGCATTGCCGTCATAAAATCTTTAACGCCAGTTGGACTATTGACGGCGAGGAGATGGACAACTCTCTGTTTGGCATGATTCGCAATACCCACAAACAAAGCCCTGAGGGGGTTCTTTCAGCCTATCACGACAATGCTTCTGTAATTGAAGGCTGGCGAGGCGGTCGATTTTTTCCCAACCCGGAAACAGGTGAATTCCAGTTCAACCAGGAAGACATACACGTTTTGATGAAGGTGGAAACCCACAACCACCCTACCGCAATTTCACCTTTTCCTGGAGCTGCGACAGGTTCCGGAGGTGAAATTCGAGATGAAGGCGCTACGGGCAGAGGCTCTAAACCCAAAGCAGGCCTCACCGGTTTTTCGGTATCAAATTTACAAATCCCGGAATATCCCAGACCCTGGGAAACAGATCACGGAAAGCCTGACCGTATCGTATCCGCATTGGACATCATGATGGAAGGTCCCATTGGCGGCGCGGCTTTCAACAACGAATTTGGGCGTCCCAACATCTGTGGCTACTTCAGGACCTACGAACAAACCATTCCTGGACAAGAGGGCAACGAAATT
>JBNKOV010000555.1:0-4234 GCA_050294955.1 Holophagae bacterium | reverse complement strand
GTTGATAATTTGCTCTATGTGATCTACACCTCCGGTTCAACCGGCATGCCCAAAGGCATTGGAGTGCCCCATCGGGCCATCCTGAACCTGCTGGACTGGCAGACCCGGAAGACCTCCCTTTGCGGGAAAGACGCCACTGTGCAGTTTGCCGCCTTCGGGTTCTGTGTGAGTTTTCAGGAAATTCTCTCCACGCTCAGTTCGGGCGGGACCCTCTATGTTGCGGGCGAAGAGGAACGACGGGACATGGAACAATTGCTCAAGTTCCTGGAGAACCACCAAATTACGCGGCTCCATCTGCCCTTCGCCGCCCTGAAGCAGCTCTCCATGTTCGCTGAACGCAAGGATCGGTTGCCGGGGAAACTGAGGGAGGTGATCACCGCAGGCGAACCCCTTCAGATCACTCCGGAAATCCGAGGCGTGTTCAATCGACTCGGCGATGTGAAACTGCATAACCAGTACGGGGCCTCCGAGACCCATGTCGTGAGTTCCCTCACCTTGGAAGGGGATCCCAACACCTGGGCCGTGCAACCCTCCGCGGGACGTCCCATCGCCAACAACCGCATTTACATCCTAGACCACCATCTGGAGCCGGTCCCTACCGGCACACCCGGCGAGGTTTACGTGAGCGGGACCGGACCCGGTCGGGGTTACCTCAACCGTCCGACCGACACCGCCGAAAAGTTCATACCCGATCCCTTTAGCGGCGAACGAGGGCAGCGATTGTATCGCACCGGCGACCTGGCCCGTTTCCGAGCCAACGGCAACATCATCTTCCTGGGCCGGGCAGACGAAATGGTGAAGGTTCAGGGTTACAGGGTGGAGCCTGGTGAAATTGAAGCGGCGCTGCGGGAGCACCCAACCATCAATGACGCGGCGGTTCTGCCCCTGAAAGACAAGGTAGGCGAATACCGGTTGGCCGCTTACATCACCGCCGCCCCCAATCAGATCCCCGACCCCGCCGAGCTTCGTCAGTATCTGAAACAGCGCATGCCCGTGTACATGGTGCCCGCCGCCTTTGTGTTCATGGAAGCCTTCCCCCTCACGCCCAACGGCAAGATCGACCGCAAAAAACTGCCCGCTCCCGATTGGACCGGCGTGGCGGCGCCCTATACAGCGCCCCGCAACGAAATCGAACGAGACCTGGCCCTTATCTGGCAGGCCGTTCTGGGCCTGGACCAGGTGGGCGTGCAGGATGACTTCTTCCAGTTGGGCGGCCATTCCCTGATGGCGACCCGGGTTATTTCGGCCATTCGCAACGAGTTGGACGCGGAACTGCCCATTCGGGCGCTGTTCGAAAACGCCACCATCGAAGACCTGGCCGTGGAAGTGAGTCAGGCCTTGGGCCGACCCCAAGCCGGACCCATTGAACCGGTGGACCGCAACCAACCTCTGCCGCTCTCCTACGCCCAGCAACGCCTGTGGTTCATCGACCAGTTGGAGGACGACGCCACCGCCTATAACGTGCCCTTTGCGGTGAAGATCACCGGCCCGTTCGATCCAGAGATCTACACGCGCTGCCTGCATTTGGTGGTCATGCGCCACGAGCCTCTGCGCACCACCTTCGCAACCGACAACGGCGAAGCGGTTCAAATTATTAGCGATACCGATCCCATCAACCCCGAACTGGTGGACTTGCGACCCATGCCCGAAGACCAGCGCGAGGCCGAAGCCCGCCGCATTCTGGCGGAAGACGCGGTCACGGCCTTTGATCTGGCCGCCGGTCCCCTGCTGCGGGTTATCTACATTCAACTGGAAGATCAGGTCCATCTGCTCTCCCTGAACATGCACCACATCGTAACCGACGCCTGGTCCATGGGCGTGATGGTGGCGGAAATTGACGGCTATTATCAAACCATTCTGCGGGGCGAAACGCCAAATCCCACGCCACTGCCCATTCAGTACGCGGATTTTGCGGCATGGCAGCGCCAGTGGATGGCGGGCGAACGTTACCAGCAACAAATGGACTTCTGGGCGAAGCGATTGCAGAACCTGGAACCCCTGGAACTGCCCACCGACAGGCCGCGCCCCAAGATTCAAACCTATGTGGGCGCCACCATCCCCTTCACCATCTCGGCTGAACTCAACCAGCAGGTTCAAGACCTGTCGCGCAAACAAGGCGCCACGCCCTTTATGACCCTGTTGGCAGCCTTCCAAACCCTGCTTTCACGATACGCGGGCAGCGGAGACATTGCGGTGGGAACGCCCATCTCCAACAGGAACCGCTCAGAAATTGAAGGGCTTATCGGCTTCTTTAACAACACCCTGGTGCTGCGCGCCCTTTTCCATGAGAACCCCAACTTCGAAGAATTGGTCCAACAGGTCCGGGACTTCACCCTGAGCGCCTATGGCAATCAAGATCTGCCTTTCGAGCAGTTGGTGGAGACCTTGCAACCCGAGCGCAACCTGGGCAGACATCCCCTGTTCCAGGTCTTGTTCACCCTGCAAAACGCCACCACCTTCCAACAGCCTGTGGGCGGGAAGACCGCCATTGAAGCCTACACGGTGGATTTCAAGGTCTCTCATTTTGACCTGGCTGTCTACCTCACGGAGAATCCAGCGACCGGTGAAATAGACGGGGCGCTTGAATTCAACAGCGACCTGTTCAACGAGTCCACCGCCCAACGCCTGGCCCGCCATTTCGGCAATCTTCTGCAAGCCCTGCTCCAAGCGCCAGAGACGCCCGTGTCCGCCGTCTCCTTCCTGGACGAGGCGGAACGACGCGAGATGTTGGTGACCTGGAATGATCGGGACAGCGCGTCGCCCGGCCCCCTCTCCATTCACGAAATGGTGGAAGCGGCGGCGACCGAAACCCCGCAAAACCCAGCGGTTGCCTTCCCCGAGGCCGGAACGGCGCTCACCTATGGGGAGCTGAACCACGCGGCCAATGTTCTGGCCGCTCAACTGATTGAAGCAGGCGTGGGTCCGGACTCGCCTGTGGGCGTTTCCATGGAGCGTTCCCTGGAAATGACGGTCGCCGTTCTGGCGACCCTGAAGGCGGGCGGCGCCTATGTGCCGCTAGATCCCAACTACCCTCAAGAGCGACTGGGCTTTATGTTGGAAGACGTGGCCGTGCTGCTCACCGCAGAATCCCTGTTAGACCGCTTCCCTCAATACGATGGTCCCTGTATGACGCCCGCCATGACCGATCTCCTGGCTGGCCCCGAAGCCGCCAATCCCGGCATCCAGCTTTCGCCGGAGAATCTGGCCTATATCATCTACACCTCGGGCTCTACGGGCCGTCCCAAGGGGGTGGCCATGCGCCACGGCGCTCTGGCCAACCTTTTGGGTTGGCAGAGCAGACAACCCCTGTTCCACCGAGGGAAACGGACCTTGCAATTCACCTCGCTCAGCTTCGACGTGGCGTTCCAGGAATTGTTCACCACCTGGACCTCCGGCGGCGAGCTGGTGCTGGTGACCGAAGACCTGCGACGGGACATGAACGCCCTGATCCCCTTCCTGGAGGAACACCGCATCCACCGCATGTTCTGTCCCTTTGTGGCCCTGCAGAGCATGGCCACCGCCGTGGCGGACGGTCTGCCCGCGCCTTCCGCTCTGCGAGAGGTGATCACCGCTGGCGAGCAGTTGCAAGCCAATAAGGCCGTGAAGGATCTGTTCGCCAAACTGGAAGACGCTCGGCTCTACAACCACTACGGTCCTTCGGAAAGCCATGTCTGCACCGCCTTCGATCTGCCCGCCGATCCCCAAACCTGGGCGCCTCTGCCCGCGATTGGCATTCCGGTGGCCAATACCCAGATCTACTTATTGGACGGCCAGTTGCAGCCAACGCCTATCGGCGCGGGCGGGGAACTGTACATTGGCGGGGATTGCCTGGCTCGTGGTTACCTCAACCGGCCCATCCTCACCGCCTCGGCCTTTATTCCCAATCCCTATGGGCCGGAAGGCTCCCGGCTCTACCGCACCGGCGATCTCGCCCGCTTCCTGCCCGACGGCAATATCGAGTATCTAGGCCGCGCAGACTTCCAGGTGAAGATACGGGGCTTCCGCATCGAGTTGGGCGAAATTGAGACGGTTCTGGCCGCTCATGAGTCCGTGCGCGACGCCGCTGTACTGGCCCGCGAATTTGCGGGCTCCAAACGCCTGGCCGCCTACATCATCCCCAACGACCATACTGTGGACATTCCCGAGCTGAAACAACACGTGCTGGCCCAGTTGCCCGATTACATGGTTCCCTCGGCCTTCACCATCATGGAAAACTTCCCGCTCACGCCCAGCG
>JBNKOV010000554.1:0-4238 GCA_050294955.1 Holophagae bacterium | reverse complement strand
TCCAGTTATTTTCGAAAAACGAGAGCTGCCTGGAGGCCTGAACACAACCGGTATTGCCCCTTATAAAATGGCCTCGGAAGACAGCCTGAGAGAAGTACAATGGTTACTGAACTTTGGTGTTGACCTGAGGTGCGGAGTTGAGGTTGGAAAGGACATCTCGCACCAAGAAATACTTGAGGAATACGACGCTGTTTTCCTTGGGGTGGGCCTTGGTAAAGATCGCTTTCCAGGCATTCCAGGAGAGTTGGGTCCAGGCGCCTATGGCGCAACTCAACTAATTGAAAAAATTAAAAATAGCAATAGCTTCACCATTCCAGAACAAGTCAAACGCGTAGTGGTGGTGGGCGGTGGAAATACTGCGATAGACATTGCTCGCGAATTAGCCATGCTGGGCGTCGAAGAGGTGAGCATGGCTTATAGAAGAACCCGAGCCCAGATGTCGGGTTATCGTTTTGAACTTAAAAATGCCGCTCACGCAGGCGTCCGCTTCCTGGAGCGCCACACACCTATAGAGGTGTTGCGCAATGAGGAGCGCATTACGGGGCTTCGCACATCCAAAGATGGTGAAACCGTGGATCTCCCATGTGATTGGGTCGTCTTTGCAATCGGACAGAGCAAAGGTTCATCTGCTCTATTTGACGGCGTCAATCTCAATGAAAAGGGGTGCGTAGTT
This sequence comes from Holophagae bacterium, assembly GCA_050294955.1. Lineage (GTDB taxonomy): Bacteria > Acidobacteriota > Holophagae > Acanthopleuribacterales > Acanthopleuribacteraceae > JBNKOV01. Next base: position 3,565 of record JBNKOV010000554.1, on the reverse strand, counting down.
GTGAACCAATCCACCTACCAGACCGACAATCCCAAGATCTACGCAGGTGGTGATTGCATAAATGGTGGAAAAGAAGTAGTTAACGCTGTAGCTCATGGCCGTGACGCCGCCCGAGCCATGATAGCGTCGTTCCAGGAGGATTGAGAACATGGCAGATTTAACCTCAAATTTTTGCGGTATTAAAAGTCCCAACCCCTTCTGGCTGGCGTCTGCCCCTCCGGCCAACAGCGGTGAGCAGGTCATGAGAGCCTTTGATGCTGGCTGGGGCGGCGCTGTTTGGAAAACTCTGGGAGAGCCCATTGTGAACGTGTCTTCCAGATTCGGCTCCATAAACTACGAAAACGCCCGGGCAATTGGATTTAACAACATCGAATTGATCACGGATCGCCCCATTTCCACCAACTTAAAAGAAATCTATGAAACCAAAAAGCGCTACCCCAACCACGCGGTCATCGTGTCGCTCATGGTTGAAACCCGTGAGCAATGGAAAGACCTGATTAAAAGAGCAGAGGACACCGGCGCAGATGGTTTAGAACTCAATTTCGGCTGCCCTCATGGCATGTGTGAAAGAGGCATGGGAAGCGCCGTTGGCCAGGAACCCAAAGTATTAGAAGAAATTACATCATGGGCCAGGGAGTATGCCCAGACCCCCGTCATTGTAAAGTTAACGCCCAATGTTGGAGATATCCGAGAGCCTGGCATGGCGGCGGTCCGAGGTGGCGCTCATGCAGTTTCTTTAATTAACACCATAAAGTCTATTATGGGCGTAGACCTCAATAGTTTCGTGCCCAAACCGATAGTTGGAGATCAAAGCACCAATGGTGGTTATTGTGGTCAGGCAGTGCGCCCCATAGCCATGCACATGGTAGCTTCCCTAGCCCGTGAAAAAGGATTCACCATACCTATTTCCGGCATAGGCGGCGTTGCGACCTGGCGGGACGCTGCGGAATTTCTGGCTTTGGGCGCCAGCAACGTTCAAGTTTGTACAGCAGTCATGACCCATGGGTATCGCATTGTGGAAGACATGATCGATGGTTTGAGCAACTATCTAGATGAGCAAAACATGACTGGTGTAAGTGAGTTGGTGGGTCGCGCCATTCCCCATTATAGCGAGTGGCAGAATTTGGACCTCAACTACAAAATAGTTGCAAGGATCAATAAAGACACCTGTATTGGCTGTCAACGTTGCTATACCGCATGTTTAGACGGAGCCCACCAATGCATTCACACCGATGCAGGCCTTTGCCAGGCCTGGCATGGCGAACCGGATCATGGAATGAACCCAAGGGCCGAAGTCCCTGAGCCTGTATTGCACAAAACCGATAAATCAGGCGACATTCGAGTTCCCTGGGTTGATGAACGGGAATGCGTCGGCTGTAATCTTTGTGAGATAGTATGCCCCGTGCCAGAATGCATCACCATGGAACGGGTAGACAAGGACGCGCCCCGCAAAACCTGGTCTGACATGGTGAGAGATGGCCAGGCGCTAATCCACAACGGCTTAAATGGCTGATTTGGGAACCTGCTGTCGTCGGGTTTCCCAAATCAGCGAATCAATCTCTGTTCAAGTATTCAGGTCCGATTATCCGGTTATGCTTCGGTATTAAGCTCAAAAGCCTAGCCTAATCGCTACCGCGCTGTACTTATTCAACTCCAGGTAAAACGAGGATAGTCAAAGAGACGCCAATTAGGAATTGAACCCGGCATTTCCTTGCGGCCACCTCCTAAGTCACCTTTTTTATTAGAGATAACAACTCCACAGGTTTATAGGAATGGAAATGGAAAGACAGCAGTATCATCGAAAATAGGGAGAAACGCCTCTTTCCTGACATCATTCGAGCCAATCCAAGTTGGCGAGGAAAAAATCTTGGGGGCGAGGGCGTCGCTCCATTCCTGAGGAGAACCCAAAACCAAGACAGGTGCTTTCTCTTTTCCAAAGATCCTTAATCAACCGATGCAAATCAAAGAACACGCCGTTTCCTCAACCATCACAATCCCGTACTTTCAACATCAAGTAAGCGTTGCATTTCCACAATAAGGGACACCAGAATGATTACAGCCTCAGGCGCCAATTAGAATATTTGGCTGCAATTTTAACTTTCTCAAGCCACCCTCGTAAGTTAAAATGGATTTGCCCCTCTGGTTTGAATGGGGTATTTATCACACAATTGCCTGCTCGCAATGGGAACTCCCCCCTCGTTGCATTTTGACTGCCCATGGAGCCCCCTCACTTTGCTCCTCAATGGTTCGTTATACCTGTGTACACTCAAAAATCGCATTAGAAAGGGAGCGTCCTTATATGACTCATTGTGGTTTAATACCGGATGATTTTGTGTCTATTTTGCGTCTTCACGCGGAAAACCAGCCCAATAATCCGGCTTTTACCTATTTTGCCGATGGAAAGAACCCCACCGCCAGTATGACCTGGAGAGAGCTGGACGCCCGGTCAAGGGCTATTGCCGAGCAACTCCGCATCCAGGGACAACCCGGTATGCGGGTACTATTGTTATTCCCTCCCGGCATGGATTTCATAGCTGCGTTTATGGGATGTCTATATGCCAAAATGATTGCAGTGCCCGCGCCACCTCCACAAGGGGCTCGCCTTAAACGCACGCTTCCCCGCCTTAGCGCTATCGTTCGCGATTCCGGAGCATCCTGGCTGGTCTCCACCAGAGACATACTCACAATCCTTGAGGAAGCGGGCGGCGGCTTGCCCGAACTGGAACCGTCCCATCGTTTTGCAGTAGAAGCGATACCCTTTGAAACAAATTGGATGCCTGAAAAGATCAACTCGGATGAGATCGCGTTTCTCCAGTACACCTCCGGTTCAACATCCACCCCAAAGGGCGTAGCCATCACCCATAAAAACCTGATGCATAATTCGAGTTATATCCAAAGGGCTTGGGGCTATGATTCCAGCAGCATCAGCGCCACTTGGATGCCTCATATCCACGACCTTGGCCTGATAGACGGCATTTTGCAACCCATCTATTCCGGCATTCCCAGTTATTTCATGTCTCCAATGACCTTTCTCAAAAAACCGGTTCTCTGGCTGGAACTCATTTCAAAATACAAGGTCACCCACAGCCATGCGCCCACCTTCGCCTACGACTACTGCAGCGACCGCATTCCACCTGCAAGCCGGGAAAACCTGGATCTGAGTTCCTGGAAAGTAACCTGCATCTGCGCAGAACCAGTGCGACGATCCACCATTCTCAAATTCTCTGAAACTTTTGCGCCCAATGGATTTAAACAGGAGACCTTCAATCCGTCTTATGGCCTCGCAGAGGTCACGTTGCTTGCTTCCGCCGCTACGCCGGGTGAAAAACCCAAATCGGTTTTTGTAGAAGCCCAGGCCCTTGGCCAGGACCAAATTGTGTTGACGGACCATCAAGGCCCCGGCTCGTTCCCTCTCGTCAGCAATGGAAAACCGGCGGGGGACATGCGGCTGGAAATAGTAGATCCCGAAGATTTCACCCGCTGCGAACCCCTAACAGTTGGCGAGGTCTGGCTCGCAGATCCATCCGTAACCCGAGGTTACTGGAGCCATGAAGAAGCCTCCGTA
>JBNKOV010000553.1:0-4245 GCA_050294955.1 Holophagae bacterium | reverse complement strand
GAGGGTGGATGTTGGAGCTGGAATGATGAAAACTCCAGACAACACCGCGGCGGTTCCAGGCGGCGTGAGGGCTGTTCCCTTTATGACCCGCGTCAGTTCCAGTGGATGGAAAGGCCATTCCAGTCTTCGTCGCGTCTATCGCAGCGAGGGATGTGAGTCTTCCAGCTTTAGGAGAGGCCGCTCCAGCGAGCAGGAAGGCAGTCGTAGCGAGACCGAAGGCTGTGGCAGTGAGAGCCATGCCCAAGCCTGGTCCTCAAGGGTGAGTCTCGTGAATCATGATTAACAGGGCTGTGGGTTAACCGCAAGTATTTATATAAATTAGGGGATGCATTCACGGTTCTCAAGGGCAAATCTCTACGGCAGGCTTAAGACCCTTGGACCCCAAAATGAGTGTGGGCGTAAGTGGGCGCTGGTCTCCATATACTTTAAAACAAACGAGCGCGGCCTTCCATGGCTGCTCGAATATGGGCGTCCCAGCGGGCTTGCGCCGCGCTATTGGTTCCGTTTTCTGTTTCGTTGTCGTATTGGCGGTCCAGGCCGTCGATGTCGCAATCGTAATCCCGCAAGGTCTCATTCAACGATCTGCTGAGTCTTGAGAGGGAGGTCTCTCGGAGGGCCTCGATGCGGGATTTCAGGACTCGCGCCCCTGCGCCGAATAGGTTGAGGTGGCCTTGCTCGTGGTTTAACAGGGCGGGGGATTGTTGACCCCGCACCACCCAACAGTCCGCAGACACCAATATGATGCCGATCACCAGCCCTTCTACGAACCGTTCCCGACCCTCTCTGCCTATGTCCAGGTCGTGGTTATCCGTGCTGCAGCGTATGGTGGCGTATTTGGTTTGACCCGGCGGTCTTGCCGAGATTACGGTGAAATCGGACCAGGTCAGTGTTCGGGGCCAGCCCTCTATGCGAATCATGGCGGTACCTCTCCATGGGCTGTTATTATAGCTCAGGGCCTGCTTCGGGGAAAGGGGTTCGCCTTTTCTTCAGACTAATTGAGCGCATCGAGCTGTTTGGCCCTGGCCAGGGTTATTTCACGCCTGTGAATCGGACCCATTTTTCGGCCATCAAATTGCGATAGGCCTCTGCTGCGGGCTTGCCTCGTTTGTCTGCTATGTCGTTGTCAAAGTCTACGGTGTAGGATACGCTGTTGCCGCTCTGCTTCATGTTGGTGGTGAGAACCTGGGGCGCTTTGAGTTTGAACTCCCACTTCATGCCGCTCATCATGGACTGCATGAGCGTGATCTGTTGCTCCAACTCTTCTTGGCCCATAACCTGAAAGGCGCCGGACATTTCACTGTCCAGAATGGAGAGACGCCAGGCGTCTTTTTCCTGGTCTATTTTTAATTGGCCCTGACCCGACTTTTGCGCCAAAACCCTGGCGTCTTTGAAGGTGAACTCTATGTGCAGTCTGCGAACGCCCTCCTCCGTTTCATTGGAGAACTTACGCAGCTTGCCGCCATCCTCCTCCAGTTTGGAGCGGAGCGCGGCCTGGTCCAGAAAATATAAATCCGCTCCTGCTTCTGTCGCCTGACCCTTCACCATCTGGTACAACTGATCGAGCATTTCCAGTTTAATAACCGAAGAGCCCGACCAGTCCGGGTTGAGGGTCATGTCCACTTTCAGGTCCATACAGCCGTTAATGGCCAGGCACCCGATAAGGAGAAGGAGGAGCGGACGTTTCATCCGAAAAACCTATTTGTCTTTGAAGAAAGAAGCAAAGGGGTTGTGCCCCAGGTCTTCCTGGTTGTCGGAGAATTTGGAAATGGTGTCCCGGTCTACCAGGTCGCTGTCGCCCTTGAGGACGAAGTTGTAACGGCCTTGGGAGTCCAGATCTTCCAGAAGAACTTCCAGTTTGGTTCCAGGCTGGTAGGTGTCGGCAATGTTCTTCATGGAACCCTGCTTCAAGGTGCGCTTGTGAATCAGACCCTTGGCGGGATCTTCAACGCCTTGAACCAGAACGCCCACGGGCAATACCTTGAGAACTTCCACGGTAAGCGCGTCGCCCACTTTCAGGTTGGACTTGATTTCTTCGTTCCAACCGGGAAGCGCAAGGGCTACCTTGCGGCCGCGACGGTCGATTTCAATTACTTCCACCGTGCAGGATTCGCCTTCCGGGAATTCGTCCATCGCCACCTGTTTGCCGGCTTTTTTCAGCAGGCGACGGGGGAGGAGGCCGTCAACGGAGGGGGCTACGTTCATGAAAATGCCGTAATTGGACTTGCGCACAACTCGGGCTTCAATCTCTTGACCCTCTTCAAACGGAAGATTGTCCCAGGGATTGGGGAGCAAGGCTTTTCTGGAAAGGGAAATGCGCTCTTTGCCTTTCTGGTCGCGGGTAATGTCCAGAATTTTAACTTCCACTTCATCGCCAACGCTTAAAACATCTTCAACGCGGGCTACCTGCTGGTATGCGAGTTGACTCACATGAACCAGACCTTGAATGCCGCCCAGGTCGATGAAGGCGCCAAAATTTTGGATGTCGGCCACCGTGCCTGTGATGGTTTCGCCCACAACCAGTTTCTTGCGGGTTTCTTCCAGCTTTGCGTTAAGAGCCTCTTCCAGAAGCGCTCGGCGTGAGAGCACCACGTTGCTTGTGTTGGGGTCCAGCTCCAAAACCTTGAAGGGAAGCGTTTGACCAACCATTTCTTCCGGGCTCTTCACTGCGCGAATGTTAATTTGTGAATGGGGACAAAAACAACGGACCCCTGCAATATTTATTTCATATCCGCCCGGTATGATTTTGGCAACTTTGCCTTCAATGGGCTCGCCATTCTCATGGGCTTCCGCAACGATGCTGAAATCGCCAAATCCCATGACAGGCTCTAAACTGAGCTCTACCTGACCCGAGGGCTTTGTGACGTAGACCTCGACGTCGTCGCCTTCATTTACAGGCGACGTTTCGCCCGCCGGAATGGGCAAAAATGCTTCAGTTCTCATGCCGATATCAATAAAGGCGCCTTCCTTGGACACCATAATAACTTTTCCGGATACTTTTTGTCCGGCGTTTACCTGCTTGAGTGAGCTTGCTTCGGATTGATTGAGCAGCTCCTCAAAGCTGAGTTCTTTTTCGTTCTCTGCCATTACTCTTGCTCCCTTTGAGCGCACATGCTCCACACGTGCGCACTTAGGCCAACAAGTTAGCACATTCCCATGGGGCGAAGAAAGAAAAAATTTTTCTTATTTTTCAGGAGGCGTCGGAACCCGAGTTCTCGATTCCGGGCTCCGAGCACTAAGGCTCTGCTTAGACAATGGTTGGGGTAGGCGGGGTCGCTGTTTGCCGGTGTGTCCGCTTCTAGGGACTTGACGGGCGCAAATGGCTGGCTTGATAAGGGTCCAGCAGTCTCGCGGGCAAGAGGCGTTCTTGTCCTTTGGCGTCGGCCCGCTTTCCCTGCGATTGCCTTTCTTGGCAAAAGATGTCGTGGGTCTTCGCGGGCGCTAGCTTTTTAGGCGCTGTTTAAATAGAGGTTACCAGGTTCCTTGTTCTTAGGGCCGGCATATCACGCGGCGCCTTTTCGTCGTTTTCAAAGGCATGGAGCAATTCGGCTCTTGCTGTGATCAGGGGAACGAACCAGTCGTCCAGCACAACGGCCAGTTTTTCGGACAGGGCTTTGTCCATGTCGGGGCAGGGGATGTAGGGCCGGGTTTTCATGAGTGAGCGGGCCTCGTCTTCTTCCAGGAAGCGGGACTTGTCTCCGCCTGTGGCCGAACGGGTGTCCAGCAACAGGAAACGCTTGCCGTACAGGACAATTCTCAGGGTTTCTGCGGAGTCTGCGCCGGTTGCCCAGCACTTGTGCCAGCGGGCCAGCAGCATCTGGATTCGTCCAACCAGACGGGGTTCTCGGAAACCTGCGGATTCGTATCGGGCCAGGAAATGGTAGGCCACCTCTTCGGGGAAAACATGGTCTGGATTCACATCTCCGTAGGAGGGGATGGGGCGGATCTCCTGCAAACCCCAGTTGTCCGGTTTCTCGAAATAGGGGCTGAAACGGTCGATGCTCAAGGGTGAATAGGTCTGTGGCGGTTGGAGATGGGTGAGAAGCGGAATCAGGTCTCGCGTCTCCTGGTAGTCCGCCTCGCTATCGCCCGGCACGCCCCAGAACAGGTTCCATTTCACGTCGATGCCCAGTGCTCGGGCGTACCGCAACATCATAATGTTGCCTTTGGCGGTGGACCCTTTATGCAGAAGAGAAAGGGTGTTGGTGGTTAAGGCCTCTACGCCAGCTTCGATGGAGGTGACTCCGG
>JBNKOV010000552.1:0-4253 GCA_050294955.1 Holophagae bacterium | reverse complement strand
GCTTCTATAGCCTATACTGCCTGGAACCAATAACATAATGCCAGGAATGAGGATGATTTTTCCTGTTCTTTTGGTAATTCTGGCGAATAGGTTGCTGCCCAGTCCAAGGCCCAAAGCGGCCAGAAAACCACCGAGCTCCGGTCCTAGGATGGCATTTCCCCAGCCTGTTGAGTAATAGGAGTAAACAGCCGCAAGGAACACCAGGCCGAGATCTTTGGGTTTAGCTTTAAATAAAACCACAAAACCAATCGGAACTGCCGTTAAGGCAGCCCATTGGGTCCAGTAGGGCAGGGGATGGGGCGGTTCTATTAAAAATTGGAATGGCAAGAGCTTTCCCAGTTTATCGCCAAGGGCGATGCCAAATCCCAACATCAAAAAAAGCACCATGGCGTTGGATAATCGAGACGTTCCCGAGACAGGATGGCCCGTAGCCAGTTCTGTCATGGCTAGAGTTAGGGACATGCCCGGGATTAGAACGATCAGGCCAGTGACAGTGGCGGTGTGTACAGAAAATCCACCCAACACCAATGTCGCTCCATTTGCAAGCAGCATGGCGCAAATGGCTGCAACCGGGGCCAATACATTCCCAATGGATTGAAATCTGCCGGCCCCCTGAATCAACAATCCCAAGCCGAGCCCAATAAGCGAGGATACAAGAACTTCACGCCATCCGCCTCCAAATAGACGGGCCGCGCCCCCGGAGGAGATCATGAAACAAAAGACCGTTAAAAGTGGGCCGTAGCGATCGGGTCCTTGTGTGATTCTCTCCAACTCTTCAGATCCTTGCGCTGGGGTGAGTTCGCCTGCGATAATTCTACTGGTTAGAGCCGCAAGCTCCTCTTGTTTCTCAAGATTCAAGTTATCGGATGAAGCGCGCAAAATGAAGGTTCGCATGCCCTCTTCTCTATCAAAAGAGGCCATCATGACGCCAGGTGAAGAGAAAAACTGGCCGTGAATGCCGAGGTGCCTGTTCAACAGCGCCATGTTCTCCTCTAGTCTGTGGGAGGGGATGCCGCTGGTCTGTAGCGCACGAGCCAAAGCAACCGCAAAGGTTATAGCTTCTTTGTTGTTTTGGTCATTCTCTACTACCAAAATTCCCGACTGACTCATGGGTTGTCTCCTCAAAACTATAGGGAGTTAGATGATTCTATCCACAATTTCCTCTGTCACTTGCAAAATCTGGGCTAATTATAAGGCCCAAAACCTTGAGCCGGCCATGAACAAGTCAGAGGGGACAGGCCAACTGGCTGGAATGTGATCATTTATGTCTACTCTTGTAGGATCCATCCTCTGATGGATAGGCATTTCCATCAGTCACCTACTATCCCAAACTTCTTAAGGGTTGTCTAGACAAAGCTGGGGGAATTCTCCAAATGCTTATTTTGTGAGCTGGATTGCCCCATAAAGATCGGAAAATAGGTCCTGTATTGCTTGAACGGGATGAAACTTGCCTTTAGAATGGAGAACATTCCCGGGCCGCCGAGGCGCGTTGGCAAGAGGTATAATGAGATGAAAGAAATGGATACTAGCACAATTACATTTGATAGAGAACATCTCTGGCACCCCTACACTTCACTGTTGAATCCATTGCCAACCTATAGGGTTGAACGCGCGGAAGGGGCTTGTATTAAACTCGATGACGGTCGGAAGTTGATAGATGGCATGGCCTCTTGGTGGTCCGCAATTCACGGCTATAATGTTCCCGAGCTTAATAGGGCTGTTAACCATCAAATCGGGAAAATGGCCCATGTTATGTTTGGCGGATTGACCCACGACCCGGCGATCCAATTGGGTCAACGTCTCCTGAGCATGGCGCCGCCCGGGTTGGATAATATCTTCTTTGCCGATTCCGGTTCGGTTTCGGTGGAGGTGGCCCTTAAAATGGCGCTTCAGTACTGGCATGCAAAAGGAAAGCCCAGATTTAAATTTCTTACGGTGCGTAATGGTTATCACGGTGATACTTTCGGAGCCATGTCGGTTTGTGATCCGGAAACTGGCATGCATAGCATGTTCAGTGGGTTCCTTGCTAAACATTTGTTTGCGCCTGCGCCGCCCTTGGGTTTTAATCGAGTCTTGAGTCCTAATGATTTCTCTGAATTGATTGATTTGCTAGATAAACACGGGGACGAAGTAGCGGCGGTTATTCTCGAACCAGTTGTACAAGGCGCTGGAGGCATGCGGATTTATTCCCCGGAATATCTGGTGGAGTTGAGATCTCTTTGCGATCAGAGAGGTGTTTTGCTGATTTTCGACGAGATAGCCACAGGTTTTGGGCGAACGGGGAAAATGTTTGCGGCGGAACATGCCGGGGTTTCACCGGATATCATGTGTTTGGGCAAGGCTTTGACAGGTGGCTACATGTCTCTGGCAGCAACCCTGTGTAATACAAAGGTGAGTGAAGGACTTGCTATGGACGGGTCAGGGGTGTTAATGCATGGCCCTACATTTATGGGCAATCCATTAGCTTGCGCTACTGCACAGGCCTCTCTGGATTTGTTGGTAGCCAGCCCTTGGCCTGAACGGGTTAAGGCAATAGAGCGACAGATGCTACGGGAGCTGGGTGCTTGTGTTGATCATGAGAACGTCGAGGACGTTCGAGTGCTTGGCGCCATAGGCGTGGTGGAAATGAAGGCTCCGGTGCAAATGGCCGCCATACAACGGTTCTTTGTGGAACGAGGTGTGTGGATCCGGCCTTTCGGGAAATTGATCTACATCATGCCGCCTTATATTTTAACCCCAGAAGAGCTAACCCAGATTACCTCTGCCATGTGTGAGGCTGTAGAGCAGGGTTTTGGAGGAGACAATCCTGGAGACGGCCCCTAATCCCGGCTGACGGAACTGCCTGAATCCGCGAGCCGGGATGAAATTTAAAAACTTGGCACTTAAAGCTTAAGCGACGGAGGTGTCAGGTCGCACAAAAAATAAGCTTATGAGGGCAGAAATAGACCGGTAATAAATGGTTGCCGTCTTTAGTTATGAATTCGAGATTAATATGATCTCTGTCGGAAGGTTCCAGCCAATAGATATGACTGGCGTGGTTTTTAGCTGCGTTTTTCGGACCATTCAGGTCTACTTCACCATCACCGCCACGGTGAATTCTCAGGGAAGTGAGCATCTTAACTTCATGTTTGTGGGCAATGGCGTTCAGGACTTTCATATGGGCCTGAGTATTGTCGTCAAAATCCAGTCCGTCCACAATGATTAAACTGGGTTTAATGTCGGTGCCAGCCAGCAGGGTCTCAATTTCTGCATCCATATCTTCAACCATTTTGACGGGGTCCAAATAACTGACAACCGTGAAATGGTGATATGCTTCGTCATAGCTGTGGTTGGCTCCAGGTGCATTTGCGCGAGCGTAGTCACCCAGAATTTTCTTGTAGTATTGATGTGTTTTTTCTGAAGGCATTCCGGCGCTGAAATGGTAGACATGCCGCGCGGCTAGAATCTCTTCCAGCGCAAAATTAATGAGTGCGGCGCTTTTTCCAACTCCTGAACGCGCTAATAACAGGCTTACCTCACCTTTTGGCAGGTCATCATCCCCTTTGAGGAGCCGAAGGGGATGGCTCTCTATCACATCTTCTGTCATAATTCCCTCCTAATCAAGGAATGGTCTGATGGACGACGAGCCGGTTGCAACCCCTTTGTCACTGTGATATGAGTTTCAGCCGTCTCAACCTCCCAGGACCAGATTGTAGCAAAAAAAAGGATTGGCTTTTTTCGGTCAATCACCACTGTTTTTTTACTTGCCTTTATCATAGACCCAATGGCCGTGTATTTCAAATTATTTTATCACCGTTTTTTGAGATTTTTGGTTAACCCCTTTTATTACAGACTACTGAGACTGAAAATTTGTGAAATTCCAGCTATAGTGATTTTTCTCATGGAAGGGAAACCCGGACCAGTTTTTGGGCAAAAAAAAGCCCGGCCGAAGCCGGGCTATTTTAATGAGCTGGTCTCAGTGGATCAAGCGTTCAATTTAGCTTGCAGACCTTCGTCCAATTTTGCTAGGAACTGCTCGGTGTTCAAGTAATCGTCGGAACCACAAAGAAGCGCTAAATCTTTGGTCATGTGACCGGCTTCAACAGTTTCGATGCAAACGGTTTCCAAAGCATGGGCAAAGTCGCGAAGTTCGTCGTTGCCATCGAGTTTGGCGCGGAACAGTAGTCCGCGAGTCCAAGCAAAAATGGACGCGATGGGGTTGGTTGACGTTTTGTTGCCTTTCTGATGTTCCCGGTAGTGTCGGGTGACGGTGC
>JBNKOV010000551.1:0-4256 GCA_050294955.1 Holophagae bacterium | reverse complement strand
GCTCACGAAAGGGCTTATCTGTGAGATGGAAGGCTAAAACGGAGGGCAGTTGGTACTTGGGCAATGCGGTCAGCGCTTTGCGCACCTCCTGGCAAAACCACTCCAATGTCTTCTTCAAATCTCCAGACTGGGCCAGAACTTCCATAAAATCTTCTACTTGCAGGCGTCCGTCATCCATTTTTAAGGTGAGCATGGCCACGGAAGCCATGACGGGGGTATCACCCGCAAGCCTGCGGCAGGGTTGGAAAAGCACTTCGTACTGGCCTTTTTCAAGGGCCTTCTGCACATTGCGGCTCACCTCCACCCGCCATCGCCAAAGAGCAATTCTAAAATGGTCGCTTGACTTGGTTTTAGCGTAGTACATGGCTTGATCGGCAAAACTGAGGAGTTGGTCCTTGCGAGCGGTGTCGTCTGGACAAACCACGCAGCCCAGACTGACAGAGAACTGCACGTCCTCATGTTCGGGAGGTGTTTTCTCATCCCCTTGACTTAAAACTTTTTCGATGCCTTCCAGCACCTTGAATATACTGTTTTCGTGGGCCAGGTCTCTCGCGAGGATGGTGAACTCGTCGCCGCCTCTTCGAGAGGTGACATCGGTGCTGCGCCGCTTTTGCAGCCTTCGGGAAAACTCCTTCAGGTAGGCGTCGCCAAAAACATGCCCCCGTTTGTCGTTAATGGCCTTGAACCCGTTGAGATCCAGGAAAATAACCGCAAAGCGCCTGGGATTCTCTGGGGAGTGATACACCGAACGTTCGTATTCCAGCCAGGACTGGTCGAGATGATAACCAAACAGAACTCGGTTGGGCAGGCCGGTGAGATCGTCTTTCAGATAATCCTCTGCGGAACGGGCTTTCTCAATCACACTGGCAATCACCATATTGGGCTTCACGGGATCTCGCTTCTCCATGATCAGCGTTACCTTCTCAGGAATGCCATATCGATTGACCCGGGTCCAATCGGTCTCAAAGCGAGTGTGACCTTTTTCCATTAAGTGCTTGAAATGCTTGGGAAAGATCTCAGGGTTTCTGCTGCTGTAATCCGTAGCGAGGCTGCCGATTTCCACCGAGTCCAGCTCATATTCGGAAGATTCCGGCTGCATTAAATTGTGGAAACTCACTTCTTGAGCGAGCCGGGAAACGGCCTGCGGGTTGGACAAAAAGGCGGCGGAACTCTGAGAGCCTTCTTGTTTTAGCCTTTGAATTTCTTTAAAAACAAGGGTGTAGTCCAGCTCGTAAACCGGGGTGTTCAGACTCACCACGTACTTCCAGTAGTCCCGTTGGTGGGAAAGCGAGTAATTGCTGTGGTTAAGCGCCTTTTGTTCAACAAGGCGCTTCATTTCCACATTCCAGGCCTCCATTTGGGTAAGGGCCATTTGCTGAGCGCTCAGGGGATCGAAGGGTTTTTTCATGTATAGGAATTTGTGGGGCGTAAGACGTTCTCGCATTTGCGAGCCCGTGTAATCGCTATAGGCGGTTACAATCACAAGCCGGGTATGAGGCGCCTGCTCCAAAATTTTCCCAGAAACAATCACTCCGTCATCGCCAGGAGGCATGCGCACATCCACAAAAACCACCGCATAGGGTTTGCCTTCATCTCGAGCCTGGCAGACCATGCTGAGGCCTTCTTTACCCGAAAAAGCCGAGTCTATTAAAAGATCGGGCCAGACCCATTCCGTCTCCTCGCCCTCTGGAGGAGCGTCGTTAAAAATCTCCTGTTCCAATTCTCTGATGCTGCGGTCCCGAGCCACGTTCTTGGATCTGGTCTTAAATATTTTCCGGAAATCCCTATGGATATCCTGGTTATCATCCACAATCAGGATCCGGTTGTTCCATTCCATGTCCGCCTCTCCTTCTCGCATGCGAGGGGAATGTGGTGAGCCGGATGAATTGCATGAGACCCGGCTGGTTCGGCAATGATAAAATAAAAAAATTCTCGAAATACCTGGAATTTCGAGAGGCCAGTATTGTAAAGGCCCATGTTGTACAAGTTACCACAAAAAAATGGAAAAGCCTACACCCCTTGATAGATTAAAACGGCGTTCAGTCCAATCCCCGGTCTAGCTGATGCGGGAGCATTGGGTTATACTTTTGGGGCATGACCGCCCGGTCGGTGTAAATTGGGAAAAATGAAAGGATCACTTATGGCAGGAATTTTCAAGGCTTACGACATTAGAGGCGTCTACGGAGACGTTTTAAACAAGGAGATGGGCTACAAAATCGGATTGGCCTACGCTCGATTTATTGGGCAGGGCAAACGCATTGTGTGTGGGAAGGACGGTCGGGTTCATTCCGACGAGCTGCAAGGGGCCTTTATCGAGGGCGTAAGAGACGGCGGCTGTCATGTTGTGGACATGGGACTGTGTACAACCCCCAACTCATATTATGCTTGCTTTACTGACGGTTACGACGGATCTGCCATGATCACAGCCTCTCATAATCCAGGTAAATACAACGGCCTGAAATTTTGCAGGGAAAATGCGATCCCGGTGGGTTACGACGACGGCTTGGACCAGATAGAGACTTTCGTTCACGAGGGCTGCCCAAAAGCAGAGACTCGGGGAACCCTTGAAACGGCGAGCTACAAAGAGGGTTATCTCAAGTACTTGAAAGATCGGTGTGAGTTCACCAAACCCTTCAATTTCGCGGTGGACTGCGGCAACGGCATGGGCGGCTATCTGATTAAGGACATTTTGGACCAATGCGGCCAGAAAGCGGTGGATCTGTACTGGGATCTGGACTTCACCTTCCCCAACCACGAAGCCAACCCTTTAAGTCCCAAGAACATGGTGGACCTACAAGCTGCGGTGAGAGACCAAAAGCTGGATTTTGGCGTTGCCTTTGACGGCGATGCGGACCGCTGTTTCTTTGTGGATGACCTGGGTGACATTGTGCCCGCAGACATCCTCACCACCTTGATTGCGGTAGACATCTTAAAGAAGACTGACGGCGGGACCATTGTCTATGATGTTCGCAGTTCTCGGGTTGTAGCCGAGCAGATCATTGAGCACGGCGGCGAGCCGGTCTTGTGCCGGGTTGGCCACTCCTACATGAAAGCCATGTTGCGCAAACACGGCGGCCCATTTGGAGGCGAATTGGCGGGGCATTTCTACTTCCGGGACTTCTCCTATGCGGACAGCGCTTTCTTAACCATGTTGATCGTCATGAACATTTTGGAGGCCGAGGGCAAGTCTCTGTCTGAACTTCTGGCGCCCTACAAAAAGTACGCGCCATCGGGCGAGATCAATTTTCACACAGAAAAAGCGGACATGCTCATAGAAACAGCGGCTCAGGAGTTCCCGGGCGGCAAGGCCAACACCATTGACGGCATTCGTTTAGACTTCCCCGAATGGTGGTTCTGTCTGCGAAAGTCCAACACGGAGCCCCTGCTCAGACTGGTAGTGGAAGCGGACAACTCGCAGCTATTGGAGGAAAAGGTTCAGACCATCAAAAACTGGGCCTTCTCCCACGGCGCAAAGCTGGAGCATTAATTGACGGCGTGCGATGCATACAAAAGGCCAACCGCCCCGGGTTGGCCTTTTTTGTGAAGGCAGCCTGGGCGCCATATTCCATATAATAGACGTTTCAAGAGCCCAACGAAAGCCATCCTGCAAGCTCATTTATCACAACATTGTGAAGCCTTGACAAGCTGACTTGATCTTACCTGCCACCAATGATAAGATCCATGATCTGCTGTGCAGGCAGTGAGGTGCGCCCATGACAAAACCCACGATTTTATTGTGTAATGACGATGGCTATTACGCCGAAGGCATCCAAGCGCTTCGGGATGCGCTAGGCTCTTTGGGCCGCGTTATTTCCGTCGCCCCAGACAAGGACAACTCCGGGGTGAGCCACAAGATTACCATCAATTCCGCGCTTCGGCTGCGCGAGGTTGGACCCGACAGTTACGCGGTAAGCGGCACGCCGGTGGATTGCGTGCATCTGGCGCTGCACGGCGTCCTTGAAGGCCGCTTGCCCGACGTTATGGTTTCGGGCATTAACCACGGCCCCAATTTAGGCGAAGACACCGCTTATTCCGGCACGGTGGGCGCGGCCTATGAGGCCTATACCCACAGCATGCCTGCCCTTGCTATTTCGGCCGGTCAGGATGATGGGGTTTATGCCTTTGAAAAAGCTGGAGATGTGGCATACCAGTTGGTTAAGGCTCATCTGGATGGGCACCCCTTTTTGAGGGAAGCTCTGTGGAATGTTAATGTGCCGCCAGGACCCATGAAGGGTATGCAAGTGGCGCGGCTGGAT